>NZ_BAAHCB010000021.1:0-81998 GCF_054776215.1 Glycomyces tarimensis | reverse complement strand
CGCCGTCACCTCGGCCAGATAACCGGTGTCCACTCGGGACTTGGTGTAGTGGGTCATCATCACTCCGGCGCCGAGTTTGGCCAGTTTTCCGGCCATCCCGACGAACACCAGCCGCCGCAGTCCCGCGTCCACGCAGCGCTCGACCGCCGCGCCCGTGAAGTCGCCGACTTCGGTGAAGCAGACCTCGTCCAGGCCCGGCATCAGGCCGATCGCCGCCCGCTCGGTCCGCCCGCCGGTCGTGAGCACGCACGTGTCGAGGCCGGATGCGGCCATCACGTCGACCGCCTGCAGCACCGACGCCCGCCACGCGGCCGTCGAGAAGGGGCGGACGACGCCGGTGGTGCCCAGGATGGAGATTCCCCCGAGGATGCCCAGGCGCGCGTTTGTGGTCCGCCTGGCCATCCGCTCGCCCTCGGGCACCGAGACCACCACGTCGACGCCGCGGTCGCGGTAGGGGTCGCAGACCTCTTCGACCGTGATGCGGATCGTCTGCCGGGGCGTGCCGTTGATCGCCGGGCCGCCGACCTCCAGGCCCAGACCGGGGCGGGTCACCACGCCGACGCCGTCGCCGCCGTACAGGTGGACGCCCGGCTCGGCGCTCCAGGCGACCGTGGCGGTCAGGTGCGCGCCGTTCGTGACGTCGGGGTCGTCCCCGGCGTCCTTGACCACGACCGCCTCGGCGGCCTCGCCGACCGTCTCGCAGCGGTCCACGGCGAACTCGACGCGGCGGCCGATCGGCAGCCAGACGTCGACCTTCTCGCTGCGTCTGCCCGTGGCCAGCAGCAGGATCGCGGCCTTGGCGGCGGCGGTCGCGCAGGCGCCGGTGGTGAAGCCGGTGCGCAGGGCCTTGCCGTCGCGGGCCTTGGCGGTGCGGGGCAGGTCGGGCTCGACCAGATCCCGGGGCGTCGGCGGGGGCGGGGAGGCGCGCTCGACGTGTACCGGTCCGGCCTTGGCCCGCTTGGGCAACCGGGACGGGAGGGAACGGGCGGGCCTGTCGCTCACGCCGTCCTCGCAGGACGGTAGGTGTGGGCGAAGCCCGGCGAGTACAGGTGGCTGCGGGTCCCTCGCGCCCCGAGGGCGGGGCCGACGAGCACCAGGGTGTGCATGGTGACCTTCATGGCTCGGACGGTCGCCGCCAGCTCGTCGAGCCGGCAGGTTTCGATGCGCTCCTCGGGCCAGGTCACGCGGTAGCCGACCACGCAGGGCGTCTCGGGCGCGTACCCGCCGGCCAGCAGCTCGGCTTGGAGCCGCTTGGGACGCGACGCGGACAGGAACAGCGCGAGCGTGGTGCCGTGGCGGGCGAACGAAGCGAGGTCCTCGCCCTCCGGCATGGGCGTGCGCGTGGCCATGCGCGTCATCACGACCGATTGGGCCACTTCGGGAATGGTCAACTCGCGGCCGACCGCGGCGGCGGTCGCCGCCACCGAGGTCACGCCGGGGACCACTTCGATGTCCGCCTCGAGCGCGGCGACGGCCTCCAGTTGCTCCTGCATGGCGCCGTAGATCGAGGGGTCGCCCGAGTGCAGCCGGGCGACGGTCAGGCCCTCGGCGGCGGCGCGGCGGTAGACGTCCAGGACCGCTTCGAGCGTCATGGTCTTCGAATCCAGGATCTCGGCGCCGGGCCGCGCGTGGTCGAGCACGTCCTCGTGGACCAGGCTGGAGGCCCACACGACGATGTCGGCCGCGCCGATGACCTTCACGGCCCGCACCGTCAGCAGCTCGGCCGAGCCGGGGCCGGCCCCCACGAACCAGATCTTCGCTCTGCTCACTGCGCTTCCTCGCGTTCGGGGGTGACGATGACGGTCGAGAGGTAGGGAGCGGGCCGGTCGGGGACGGCGGCGCGGACGTCCTCGTCGGCGTGGCCCAGGTGCGCGCCGAACACCGCGCGGTCCAGCGCGCCGGCGTCCTCCAGTGCGGCCCTGATCTCGGGGAGCCTGCTGCCGCCCTTGTAGAGGACGAGGGTCCCGCCCGCCTCCAGCGCGTCGCGCACCCGGGCGGTCCCGGCGGTCATCGGCATGAGCGTCAGCGGCTCGTCGTGTTCGGCCAGGACGGTGCCGGTCCGCGAGGCGAGGTCCTGCATGGCGGTGATGCCGGGAACGGTCGCGATCGTCGCGGTGCGGACGAGCCGGCGGACCTCGCGGGCGAGATAGGAGAACGTGGAGTAGACGTTCGGGTCGCCGATGGTGGCGAAGACGGCGGTCTTGCCCGCGCCGACCACCTCGGCCACGGTCCCGGCCGCTCGCGCCCATGCCGCACCGCGCCGGTCGGCGTCGAGCTCGAAGACCAGCCGGGTGATCGGCTTGTCATGGGGCACATGGTGGGCGACGACCCGCTCGGCGTAGCCGGGCTCGCCGGCCGGCGAGGACGCCGCGACCGGCACGAAGACCGCGTCGGCCGCCAGCAGGGCGTCGCGGCCCTTGACGGTGACGAGGTCGGGATCGCCGGGCCCGGTCCCGACGCCGATGAGCGTGCCGCTCATACCGTTGCCCCTCTCGCCTGTGCCGATACCACCAGCGACCGTGCCATCTCCGGGGCCGCCGCCCAGGCGGTATGGAGAAAACTGGCGTGAACGCCGCGGGCGTTGAAGCCTTCGGGCGCGCCGTCATCGAAGACCCAGGCCGCTTGGGCGCCCGCTCGCGGCGTGACGGCGGTGCGGTGGAATTCGTGCCCCCGCACGGCCGTGCCCTCGGGTCCGAGCGGGCCCGGCGAAACGGCGCGGGCGGTGCGGTAGCCGAGCGTCAGCCGCTCGGTGAACTCGGCCTCCGCGTCGATCAGACCGACCATCCGCCGCCCGTCGAGGCTGCGGCACAGATAGAGCAGGCCGCCGCACTCGGCGACGATCGCGCCGCCCGCGTCGGCGAGCCCTCGCAGGCCGGCGGCCAGGCCGGTGTTGGCCGCCAGTTCGGAGGCGTGGACCTCGGGGAAGCCCCCGCCGAGGTAGGCCGCGCCGGTCCCCTCCGGGAGGGACTCGTCGCGGAGCGGATCGACGTCGGCGACTTCGGCCCCGGCCGCTTCGAGCAGTTCGCGGTGCTCGGTGTAGACGAAGGTGAACGCCGGGCCGCCCGCGACGGCCACGACCGGGCGGCCGGGCACGGCGCCCGGTTCGGGCCGCCACGGCTGGGCGTCCAGGGCGGGCGCGGACCGGGCGATGCGCAGCACCGCCTCCAGGTCCAGGCCCTCGGCCACGGTGTCCCCCAAGGACGCGACGAGGGCGAGCGCTTCGAGTCGGCGTTCGGCGGCCGGGATCAGGCCCAGGTGGCGCGAGGGGGCCGCGAGCCGCTCGCCGCGCCGCAGCGCCCCGACGACCGGGACGCCGGAGTCGGCGAGGGCCTCGCGCAGCAGCCGTTCGTGGCGGTCGGAGGCGACCCGGTTGAGGACGACTCCGGCGACGTCGATCGACCGGTCGAAGTCGGCGAAGCCGTGGACTTCGGCGGCGACCGAGCGCGACTGCGAGGCGGTGTCGACCACCAGCAGCACGGGGGCGCCGAGCAGGCGGGCGACGTGGGCGGTGGAGGCCTCGTCGGTTCCGGCCCTGCCGTCGAACAGGCCCATGACGCCCTCGACCACGGCCACGTCCGCGCCCTGCGCGCCGTGCGCGAACAGGGGCGCGATGCGGTCGGGGCCGTGCATGAACGCGTCGAGGTTGCGCGGTGGCCGCCCGCAGGCGAGCGCGTGGTAGCCCGGGTCGATGAAGTCGGGCCCGACCTTGTGGCCCGACACCCGCAGGCCCAGGCCGCGGAGGGCGGCCATGAGCCCGGTGGCCACCGTGGTCTTGCCGACCCCGGAGCGGGTCCCGGCGACCACGACGCGAGGCACGGTCACCATTCGATGCCTTTCTGGCCGCGCCAGCCCTGATCGAGCGGGTGCTTGACCTTGGTCATCTCGGTGACGAGATCGGCGGCCTCCACCAGCTCGCCGGGGGCGTCGCGGCCGGTGATCATGACGTACTGCCACCCCGAGCGCCGCTGCAGAGTCTCCACGACCTCGGCGGTGTCGACCCAGCCCCACTTCATCGGATAGGTGAACTCGTCGAGCAGGTAGAAGCGGTAGCGCTCCTCGGCCAGGCAGCGCTTGACCTCCTCCCAGCCCTCCCGGGCGAGGTCGGCGGACTCGGCGAGGTCGCGGCTGGTCCAGGACCAGCCGTCGCCCATCTTGAACCAGTCGATGCCGCCGAGCTTCTCGGCGGCGGCCTGCTCGCCGACCCGCCATTTCCCGGACTTGACGAACTGGAAGACCGCGATGGGCCAGTCCTGGCTCCACGCGCGCATCATCATCCCGAACGCGGCGGTGGACTTGCCCTTGCCGGTTCCGGTGTGGACCATGAGCAGCGGCGTCTCGCGCTTGCGCCGCCTCGGCTGGGTGTCGGCGGTGGCGTCCGCGGTCGCGCCGTCGTATCGGCTGCGTTCGTCGGTCATGTCTTCCCCTGTCAACGGCCGGTGGCGAGTCGGATGGTGCGGGCGAGCGCGCCGGAGGCGAACTGGTCGAGTTCGACGCACGGCGAGGCGAGGTGGCCGGCGAGTTCGGCGGCGAGGCCGGTGCGGACGAACCCGGACTCGGTGTCGACCACCAGGCCGGGGATGTCCTTGGCCGCCAAGAGGTGCGCGGCCCGGTGCGCCTCGGCGACCGCGCCGGGCCCGGCGTTGGCCCGTCCGTCGGTGACGGCGACCAGGAGCGGGCGCCGGTCGGGGTCGCGCCGGGCGTGGCGCTCGATGAGGTCGGCGGCCCGCAAGAGGCCGGCGGCGAGCGGCGTGCGGCCGCCGGTGGGCAGGACGGCGAGGCGGCGTTCGGCCAGTTCGACGCCCGCGGTCGGCGGCAGCACGGTCTCGGCGCCCCTCCCGCGGAACGTCACGAGGGAGACGAGGTCGCGGCGCTGGTAGGCGTCGAACAGCAGGGCGCGGACGGCGCCCTTGACCGCGCCCATGCGGCGCCGGGCGCCCATCGAACCGGAGGCGTCGACGCAGAGGACGATGAGATGGCCCTGCTTGCCCGAGCGTTCGTAGTGGCGCAGGTCGGCTCGACCGACCTGGATCGGGCCGGAGCGCGTGGCCGCGGCGACGAGGGTCGGCGAGGCGGCGAGGTCGGCGGCGCGTGGCCGCTCCCCGGTCCGGAGCGGCCTGGCCCGGACGGCCCCGCCCCGGCCCGAGCGGCCCCGGCTGCGGCGGCCGGCGGCGCCGAGGCGGCGCTGCGGAGCGGTGATGAGGTTCGCCGCTCCCGCCGACTCGGTCGGGGCCTCGACGCGACCGGACGGCGCCGGGGCGAGGTCGTCACCGCGCTGCTCGGCAGCACCCGGTTCGGGCCGGTCCGGGGCGGGCCCGTGCTGCGACTCGCCTGTGGTCTCGGGCGGCCGAGCCTGGTCTCCCGGTCCGGACGGCGGCGGCCCGGCGTCGTCGGGACCGTCGCCGCCGTCCGGGCCGTCGTCGGGGCCGCCTCCGTCGGGCGGTTCGGCGTCGTCCTCGCCGAGGAGGCGGTCGAGTTCGTCCTCGTCGATGCCCGGGTCGTCGAACGGGCCCCGGCGGCGGCGGTGCGGGAGCGCGAGCAGGCAGGCCTCGCGGACGTCCGCGCGGGCGACGTCGGTGCGCCCGTCCCAGGCCGCCAGCGCGGTGGCGGTCCGGGCGGTGACGATGTCGGCGCGCATCCCCTCGACGCCGAAGGCCGCGCAGACCTCGGCGATCTTCATCAGCCAGCAGTCGCCGAGCGCGACTTGTCCGAGCAGCCGCCGGGCCGCGACGAGGCGTTCGGCCAGGCGTCGCTCGTCGGCCGCGAACGTGTCGGCGAAGTGTTCGGGGTCGCCGTCGTAGGCGAGGCGGCGGCGCACCACTTCGGCGCGGTCGGCCGGGTCGGCGGGGGCGGCGGTCTCGACGGTGAGCCCGAAGCGGTCGAGCAGTTGCGGGCGCAGTTCGCCTTCTTCGGGGTTCATGGTGCCGACGAGCTGGAATCGCGCCGGGTGGCGGGCGGAGACGCCTTCGCGTTCGATGTGGTTGACGCCCATGGCGGCGGCGTCGAGGAGCGCGTCGACGAGGTGGTCGTCGAGCAGATTGACCTCGTCGACGTACAGCAGCCCGCGGTGGGCCCGGGCGAGCAGGCCGGGCTGGAAGGCGCGGACCCGGTCGGTGAGGGCGCGTTCGAGGTCGATCGAGCCGATGAGCCGGTCTTCGGAGGCGCCGACGGGGAGTTCGACCAGCGGGGTCGGGCGCTCCTGGAGCGGCGCGTCCTGGCAGGTGGGGCACAGCTCGGTGGGCCGGTCGGGCGGGCAGTTGTAGGCGCAGCCGGCGCGGGTGGCGATGGCGGGCAGGAGCGCGGCGAGGCCGCGCACGGCCGTCGATTTGGCCGAGCCCTTGGAGCCGCGCACGAGGACGCCGCCGATGCGCGGGTCGACGGCGCCGAGCAGCAGGGCGGCGGACAGGCGATCCTGGCCGACGAGGGCGCTGAACGGGTAGTTCACGCTGTTCCTTCCTCTCCACGGTCTTCGACGGCGCCTTCGGCGTCGAGGTGCGCCTGGCGCAGGCGGTCGAGCAGCTCGGGCTCGGGTTCGGCCCACAGTCCCCGCTCGACGGCTTCGAGGAGCCGTTCGGTGATGCCGTGCAGGGCCCAGGGATTGGCGTCCTCCATGAAGGCCCGCACGTCCTCGTCGATGACGTAGGACTCGGTGACCTTGGCGTACTGCCAGTCCTTCACGACGTTCGCCGTGGCGTCGTAGCCGAACATGTAGTCGACGGTGGCGGCCAGTTCGAAGGCGCCCTTGTAGCCGTGGCGCCGCATGCTGGCGATCCAGCGCGGGTTGACCACGCGCGAGCGGAAGACGCGGTCGACCTCACGGTCGAGCGTGCGGGCGGCCGGACGGGACGGGTCGGAGGAGTCGCCGATGAACGCCTCGGGGGCGGCGCCGGTGAGGTGGCGGATCGCGGCGATCATCCCGCCGTGCTCCTGGAAGTAGTCGTCCGAGTCGAGGAGGTCGTGTTCGCGGGTGTCGGTGTTCTTGACCGCGACCTGGACGCGCCGCAGGTTGGCGTGGAGGTCGGCGTGGGCTTCGACGCCGTCGAGACCGCGGCCGTAGGCGTGGCCGGACCAGACGGTGAAGACCTCTGCGAGGTCGGCGGTGTCGCGCCAGTTGCGGGCGTCGATGAGCGGCAGCAGGCCCGCCCCGTAGGCGCCGGGTTTGGCGCCGAAGATCCGCGCGGTCGATCGCCGCCGGGCGGCCTCGTCGGGAACGCCTTCGGTTCGCAGCCGTTCGAGGTCGACGAGGGCGTGTGCGCGCACGAAGTTCTCCTCGAGCGGTTCGTCCAGGGCCGCGACCGTCTCGACGGCTCGGTCGACGAGGGCGACGAGGTGCGGGAAGGCGTCGCGGAAGAACCCGGAGATACGGACGGTGACGTCGATGCGGGGGCGGCCGAGCTCGGCGAGCTCGATGACCTCCAGGCCGGTGACGCGGCGGGTCTCCTCGTGCCAGACCGGTCGGACGCCGAGGAGCGCGAGGATCTCGGCGATGTCGTCGCCGTGGGTGCGCATGTTGGCGGTGCCCCACACGACGATGCCGACGGTCTCCGGCGTGCTCCCCTGCCGCTGTTCATGGGCGGCGAGGAGCGCGTCGGCGAGTTTGACCCCGACGTCCCAGGACAGGCGGCTCGGCAGGCTCTTGGGGTCGACCGAGTAGAAGTTCTTGCCGGTCGGCAGCACGTCGAGGCGCCCGCGGGTGGGCGAGCCGGAGGGACCGGCGGGCAGGTAGCGGCCGTCGAGTGCGGACAGGAGCCGGTCGATCTCGGCGGCGGAGGCGCGGACGCGGGGCACGACATCGGTGCAGGCGAAGCGGAGCACGTCGGCGACGGCCGGGGCCGGTCGGGCGAGGCGCCGTTCGGCGATCCCGGTGGCGGCCTCGGCGTCCCAGCCGGAGCCGGCCAGGTCTTCGACCAAGGCGCCGGTGAGGTGGTCGATCCGGTCGAGGACGTCGCCGCGTGTGGCGGCCGGGCCGGGGGCCAGGCGGGTCAGCGCCGCGGTGTCGGATTCGACTCGAGTGCCGCCGTCGCGGGTCAGCTCGGCCTCGTCGAAGCCGAACTCGGCGGCCACCGTCGAGCGCAGACCGGGAGTGTCGCCTTGGGGCAGGCGCAGGATGGCTCTGACCAGGCCCCGCAGTTGCTCGCCGTCGGGGGGCGCCCCGAGGATGTGGAGGCCGTCGCGGATCTGGAGGTCCTTGATCTCGCACAGGTGCCCGTCGACGTGGGTGATGAGCTCGCCGAAGTCCGCTTCTCCGGGCATGGCCTCGACGTCGAGTTCGCGGGCGATGTTCGCCGCGACCAGCAGCTCCCAGATCTGCTCGCGGATGGCCGCGAGCTTGGTGGGGTCGAGCAGTTCGAGTTCGGCGTGCTCGTCGAGCAGCTGCTCCAGTTCGGTGAGCTCGTCGTAGGTCTCGGCGCGCATCATCGGCGGGACGAGATGGTCGACGATGACGGCGTGGGCGCGGCGCTTGGCCTGCGTGCCCTCGCCGGGGTCGTTGACGACGAACGGGTAGAACAGCGGCACGTCGGTCAGGGCGGCGTCGGTGGCGCACGAGGCCGAGAGGCCGACGCCCTTGCCGGGCAGCCATTCGAGGGTGCCGTGCTTGCCGACGTGGACGATCGCGTCCGCGCCGAAGACGCGGGTGAGCCACCAGTACGCTCCCAGGTACTGGTGGGTGGGCGGCAGGTCGGGGTCGTGGTAGATCGCCACGGGGTCGTCGCCGAAGCCGCGCGGCGGCTGGATCGCGAGGACCACGTTGCCCATGCGGAGGGTCGCCGTGACCAGGTTGCGGCCGTCGGGCGTGAGGAGGACCTCGCCGGGCGGCGGGCCCCATTGGGTCTCGACGGCTCCGCGCAGGTCCTCGGGCAGCCGCTTGAACCAGGCGGCGTAGTCCTCGACCGGGAGCTTGGCGTCGGCGGCGGCCAACTGGGCGTCGGTGAGCAGCTCGGCGTCGAAGCCGCCCCGGTCGATCAGGGCGTGGATGAGCGCGTCCGAGTCCTCCAGCAGGTGCAGGTCGACGTCGCCGAGGTCGTAGCCGGTCTCGCGCATGCGCCGCAGCAGCGCCGCGCACGAGGCGGGGGTGTCGAGTCCGACGCCGTTGCCGATGCGGCTGTGCTTGGTCGGGTAGTTCGACAGCACCAGCGCGATCCGCTTGTCCGAGCGCGGAACCCGGCGCAGGCGGGCCTGCCCGGCCGCGAGGCCGGCGACGCGCTCGGTGCGTTCGAGGTCGGGTGCGTAGCGGACGACGGGTCCGCCGATGCGGTCGTCGTCGTCGGTGAGTTCTTTGAAGGAGAAGGGAACGCCGATGATGCGGCCGTCGAACTCGGGGAGCGCGATCTGCATGGCGGTGTCCATCGGGGTCAGGCCGGCGACGCTGCCGGTCCAGGCCTCGCGCGAGCCGGTCGAAGCGAGCGCCTGGATGACGGGGACGCCCAGGCGCTGCAGCGCTTCGGCCTTCCAGGCCGGCGTGTCGGCGGCGGTGGCGCCGCCCATGGCCAGGACGGTGACGAGCAGCGCGTCGGGCCTCACCCCGGCTTCATCCAGCATGGACAGCAGGCCGACCTCGCCGTCGGCATCGGGTCTGAGGGAGTAGCAGTGCAGTCCGACGGCTTGGGCTCCTCGGGCCTCGATCGCGTCGATGAGGGCGTCGACGAAGGCGGTGTTGCCGCTGACGAGGTGTGAACGGTAGAAGACGACGCCGATGAGCGGCCGGTCCGGGTCGACAGCGGCCAGCGGGTCGGACTCGCGCGGGTGGTAGGCGCCGTGGTCGGGCAGTTCGATCGGCGGCTCGAATCCGAGGCCGGTGAGCAGCAGTGTGTCCGACAGGAACCGCAGCAGTTGCTCGGTGTTGTCGATGCCGCCGAGGCGGAGGTATTCGAAGGCCTGGGCGAGCGCGGCGGTCGGGGCGGTGGACAGTGCGGTGAGTTCGGCGTCCGGGGAGCCTTCGCCGGAGAGGGCCAGGAGGGGAATGCCGGTCGCGACACAGCGTTCGCGCAGCTCGTCGAAGAGTTCGGGAAAGGCCGCGCGTCCTCCGAGGAGCCGGGCGACGACGACCTTGACGTCGGCCAGTGCCGCGTCGAGCCAGTTCTCGCCGCCGCCGGCGCGGGCGGGGTTGAGCGCCCGGAGCTTCGGGGCGTCCTCGGGAAGCCGGGCGACCGCGCCGGCCGCCGCGAGGATCTCGGTGTCGGCGGTGGTCAGGAACAGGATCGTGCCCACTGGTCTTCTCCCCCAGTCCATACGCGCGGCGCGGGTGCGCCGCCCGGCGGTGCGATCGGCAGCTCGGCCGGTGGGCCGTCCGCCAGCAGCGTCTCGAGCGCTCTCACGTCGAGATGGTCGGCGATCAGGTCGCCGAGCCGGTCGAGGCGGCGTTCCCGGGCGGCCGCGAACGGCTCGTCGCCGGGTTGCCAGTCGAGGCCCGCTGCGTCGGCCACGATGGACAGGAAGGCGCGGCGGGCCTCGTCGTGTTCGAGGACGCCGTGCCAGCTCGTGCCCCACACCGAGCCGACCCTGCAGCCCTCGTCGCCGCAGTCGGCGTCGCGCAGCCAGGCCCGGCCGCCGTCGACGGTGGGGCGTCCGTGGCGGATGGAATAGCCGCCGGCGGGCGCGCCGCCGAGGCCGGGGGCGGTGCCGGTGTGGATCGCGAGGGTCTTGGCCTCGGCGAACTCCCAGTCCACCGGGAGCAGGCCCAGGCCCGGCACGGTGCCGGCGCGCGACTCGACCTCGTCGGTGATCGAGCGGCCGAGCATCTGGTAGCCGCCGCAGATCCCCATGACGGGGCCGCCTTCCCCGGCGCGCTCGGCGATCGCCTCGGCCAAGCCGTTGCCTCGCAGCCAGGCCAGATCGGCGACGGTGTTCTTGGTGCCGGGCAGGACGACCAGGTCGGCGCGGCGCACATCGGCGGCGGAGTCGGTGAATCGGACGGTCACGCCCGGTTCGGCGGCCAGCGAGTCCACATCGGTGAAGTTGGCGATGCGCGGCAGTCGCACCACCGACACCTCCAGGCCGTCGGACCCCAGTGGTGCGATCGGCGCAAGGGGCCGGTCGAGGGCGAGCGAGTCCTCGGCGTCGAAGTGCAGCCCGTTCAGGTGCGGCAGGACACCGAGGCACGGGCGGCCCGTGAGTTCGCGCAGTTGCTCCAGGCCCGGTTCGAGAACGGCCGGATCACCTCGGAAGCGGTTGATGACGAAGCCCGCCACCAGCGCCTGGTCCTCGGGTTCGAGCAGTGCGAGGGTCCCGTAGAGGGAAGCGAGCGCTCCGCCGCGGTCGATGTCGGCGATGAGCAGCACCGGCATGTTCGCGGCTCGGGCGAGTCCCATGTTGGCGAGGTCGTGGGGGCGCAGGTTGATCTCGGCGGCGCTGCCGGCGCCTTCGCAGACGACGGCGTCGAACCGTCCTTTGAGGTCGTCGAGGGCGCCGAGCACGGCGGGAAGGAGGGTGGTGCGGCGCCGGTGGTAGTCGCGGGCGCCGGCGTCGAAGGCGGGCTTGCCCATGACGACGACCTGGCTGTGGCGGTCGCCGGTGGGTTTGATGAGGACCGGGTTCATGGCGGTCTCGGGCGGGATGCCGCAGGCGGCGGCCTGGGCCGCTTGGGCGCGGCCGATCTCGCCGCCGTCGACGGTGACGGCCGCGTTCAACGCCATGTTCTGGGCCTTGAACGGGGCGACCGAGACGCCCAGGCGTTTGAGGTGGCGGCACACGCCCGCGGTGATGACGCTCTTGCCGACATCGGAGGCCGTGCCGGCCAATAGGATCGCGCCGTTCATCGGCGCCTCCCGCCGCAGGCGCGGCTCCGTGATGCGATCGCGGCCGCGCCGAGGGCCGCGGCTGCGGACACGGCGGCGGAGAGGCGGACGGCTCGGCGCAGGTCGACCGCGGTCGGGGCTGGACCGTCGCCCATCGCGGGGCGGATGTCGGTGTGGCCGGGATAGCGGTTCCGGCCGCCGCCGAGGGTGCGGTCGAGTGCCCCGGCGAAGGCGGCTTCGACCTGCCCGGCGTTGGGGCTGGGGTGCTCGCCGCCCGCGCGGCGCCAGATCCGCGCCGCGCGGGCCGGGGAGCCGCCGGCGACGGGTGCGAGGGCGGCCGCCAGCGCGGCCGCGCAGCGGGCGGGGATCCAGTTGGCGACGTCGTCGAGTCGGGCCGCCGCCCACCCGAAGCGGCGGTATCGAGGCGACTTGTGGCCGATCATGGCGTCGAGGGTGTTGACGGCGCGATAGGCGGCGAGCCCGGCGGGCCCGGCCACCGCGCCCCACCACAGCGGGGCGACGACGGCGTCGGAGGTGTTCTCGGCGACCGATTCCACCGTGGCGCGCACCAGCTCGGCCTCGCTCAGCTTCGAGGGGTCACGCCCGCACAGCGAGGGCAGGCGCCTCCGGGCCTCGTCGAGGTCCCCGCGTTCGACCGCCACCGCGATCGCGGTGGCCTCGCGTCGCAGGGAGCGGCCGCCGAGGACGGTCCAGGCCAGTGCGGCCGCCAAGGCGGCGCGGGCCCGGGGGCGGTGCTTCGCGGCACGGTCCGCGGCCACGGCGAGCACGGCTGTTCCCGCGACGAGCGCTCCGGTGTGGACGGCCCCGGCCGGGCGGGAATCGCGCCAGGTGCGCCGTTCGGCCTCGGCGGCGATCCGCCCGAACCCGGCGACGGGGTGGCCGCGCCCGGGGTCGCCGATGAGCAGGTCGGCCGCGTACCCGGCGAGGATGCCGAGACTCCAGGCACTCATCGGGTCTCCCGGCCGGGGGCGGTGTTGACGGACCGGACGGTCCAGACCCCGGAGCGGCAGTGGAGGACGGTGATCGAGCAAGGGGCCACGTCGAGCCGCCAGAAGGCCCCGTCAGGGGCGTCGAGAACGGCGGCGATGGCGGCCTTGACAGGGCCTGCGCTGGTGAACACGGCGGTGTCCTCGGCCGTCTCGGCGAGGCCGTCGAGCGCCGCGCGGACGCGTTCGCGCAGCGACGGCAGCGATTCGCCTCCGGGCGGGGCCGAGCGCGGGTCGGCGAGCCAGGTCCGGAGCCGTTCGGGGTCGCGCTCGCCTATCTCGTCCAGGGTCGAGCCGGCCCAGTCGCCGAAGTGCAGCTCCGACCACCGCGGGTCCGAGGCGACCTGCTCGCACCCGGCGAGGACGGCGGTGCGCCGGCATCGCGCGGCCGGGGCCGAGACGGCCGCGGCGTCGCCGAATCTGCCGCGCAGTGCGCCCGCCGCGGCTTCCCCGGCCTCGTCGAGCGGCTCGTCGATCGGGAAGGCGTGGCGGCGGGTCGCGGCGGTCGGCGCGTGGCGCACCAGGAGCAGCCGCGAGTAGGACTTCACCGCGCCGCCTTTCGCGCCGCACGGTGCCACAGCCAGGCGAAGCCGACCGTCAGGCCGAGCCACAGGATCGCCTGCGTGGCCATGGACGCCAAGCGAAAGTCCCACAGCAGCGCCGCGGGCACCTCGATCGCGACGCCGCTCGACGGCAGCGCGGCGAACAGCGAGCCGTACAGGACCACGGCCGCCGCTCCGACCGCGAGTTGGCGCGGCACGTCGTCCATGCCGCGGGCGCGCAGTCGCCTGGACGCCAGGCACAGCAGCGCCGCCAGCGCGAGCGAGGCGACGAGTGAGACGACGAACCAGGTGGTCCGCGAGCCGACCGTGGCCGGGTCGCCGACGCCGGGCGGGTTGGCCGGGTACTTCAGGGCCGGGAACAGGGCGAGGGCGGCCCAGGCGGCGGCGCCGAAGCCGAGCCCGGCCTTCCACCGGTCGCGGGAGCTCTTGGCGAGCGGCACGAAGGCGAGCCCGAAGAGGCCGCCGTAGGCCGCGCCGACCAAGGCCGTGCCGACCGGCAGCAGCACCTGCTGCACGGTGCGGTCGACGGTGAACGCTTCGTCATGATCGTGGGCCGCAGGGGCCGGTGCGTGGGCAGCGGTGTGCGCCCGCTCTTCGAGTTCGATGGCCTCCCCGAGGGGGGCCTCTCCGACGAGCAGCGCGAACACTCCGGCCACGAGACCGGCCAGCAGCCCCGCCGCGAGTCCGCGGCGAACGCTGTCGGTGAGCATCAGTGGCAGGGGAATCCGAGCAGGTGGCGGGCGTCGTGGAAGGCCTCGTGCAGGACGGGCAGTCCTCCGGTGAGCGTCCCCTGTTCGAAGGCGACCAGGAACACCAGTGCGGTGAAGGCGAAGAGCAGCAGGGTGATGCGGCCCCAGGTCGGCGCCGTTTCAGGCACGGCGGTAATGGCAGTCATGTCGACCTCCTCGGGGATCCTCGTCCCCTCAGTCGTGACGGAAGGCCTCAGTCTTCTGGCTCTCGGATCAACGCCGTCCGCCCGGCCTTCCCGGGTCACAGACCCAGTGGCCGCGCTCCGTCCGGCCAGGGCTCCGCGCCGCGCTCGATGGCCGCCGTCAACGCGTCCATCGGGCTCCGGCGCCGGCCCCGGGGCGGGCGACTCTCCGAATACAGTGGCGGGACCGCCGCAGAATCACACTGCGTTCCTGACCGCCTCCGTCGAATGGAACCTGAACGTACTACACGCCGTAGCCGCTGTCCACCCCCGCGTCCGGGCGGCCGGGACGCTCACGCCCCCGGTCGTCTTCGCCGCCGCGGTCGAGGAACCTCCGCAGTCGGGCGGCGATGCCGTCCGGGTCGAGTCCGTGGAGGCGTTCGTGTTCGGCGGCGGTGCCGTAGCGGCGCAGTTCTTCCCGCCCGACTCCGATCGACAGCAGGCGGTGGGGCCGGTCGGACAGCGCTCGTGAGAGGAGCCAGTCGGAGGTGCCCTCGAGATACGGCTCGACCATGACCACGGTGTTGCCGGTGCGAGCGGCCAGATCCCGCAGCCCCGTCGAGTCGAGCGGGCGCGGGGTATTGGTGTAGGCCACGGTGACGTCGAGCTCGGCGGTCGCGGTGAGGACGTTGTCGAGGACCGGCCCGACCGCGATCACGGTGGCGCGCGTGCCGCTGCGCAGCACCTCAAGGGCGTCGCCGGAACCGCCGTGGGGCGCCGTGTTGCGGCGCAGTGACAGCCGCATATAGGCGCCCTCGTCGGAGCCCACCGCCCGCTCCAGCAACGGCGGCACCTCGGCGGCGTGGCCCGGCACGAACACCCGCCAGCCGGGCAGGGTGTCGAACAGCGCCACATCGCGAGGGCTGAAGTGGGTGAAGCCGCCCTCGGCCCAGTCGTAGGAGGCGCCGACGCTGACCAGGACCCCGCTGGTGCCCTGGTGCTCGAAGTCGAGCTTGACCTGTTCGAAGGCGCGCTCGACCAGGAACGGGGCGTAGGTGTGGGCGATCGGCCGCAAGCCCGCCAGCGCCAGGCCTCCGGCCACGCCGACCATGAGCTGTTCGCGGATGCCGACATTGATCACCCGGTCGGGATGGGCCGCGGCCGCGGCGCGGAACAGGTCGGCGGAGATGTCGGCCAGGACCACGGCGATGCGCGGGTCGGCCTCGAGCAGATCGGAGGCGTGGGCGCCGAAAGCGTCGCGCATGGTCTGGTGCTGGCGGTCGTCGGTCAGCGGGTCTGAGCGGAACATGGTGGGTCCTCGGTTTCCGGGATCAGGGGCGGACGGTGGCGACCGTGGCGTGTGGTCGGTCGGTGTGGGATGCGGTGAACGCCCGGTGGAGCGCTTCATGGTCGCCCATGTCGGCGGTGGCGGTGCTCCAGCCGTGGACGCCGAACCGGGAGGCGATGCCGCCGGGCCACCCGTGCGTGGCCGAGGCGTTGTCGGCGACGACCACATTGAGGTTCGACAGCCCGACGGCTCCGGCGTAGGCCATGGCCTCGTGGTTGGAGCCCTCGTCGAGTTCGGCGTCGCCGAGGAGGACGTACACCCGAGCGTCGTGGTATCCGGTGGCGCGCAGGCCCAGCGCGATACCGACCCCGAGAGGCAGACCGTGGCCCAGCGAGCCCGACGAGCTCTCCACCCCTGGCACCAGCGTGGCGTCGGGGTGTGATCCCAGCGGCGACTCCAGAGCGGCGACGGAGTCGAGCCAGTCGGCCGGGATGAAACCCTTGGCGGCCAGGACTGCGTAGAAGGCACTCGGGCCGTGGCCCTTGGACAGCAGGAACCGGTCCCGGGCGGGATCGTCGGGGCGCCGCGGGTCGACGCGCAGCACCCGGTCGTAGAGCACCCAGATCGCATCCAGCGTGTACGTGCTGACAGCGGGGTAGCGCGCATCGACCACGGTGCGCAGGGCCAGTGCCCGGGTCTGTTCATAAGTGACGTTCACGCGAGGCATCATGTAACTTCAAGTCGACTTGAAGTCAACACCGGAGTGAGGAGAGCCACATGGTCGCCCCTGACGCCCGTACGCTCCTGACGATCGGCGACTTCGCCGCGCGAGCCGGGCTGAGCGCCTCGGCGCTGCGCTACTACGAATCGCTCGACCTGATCCACCCGGTGCGCACCAGCGGGAATCAGCGACGCTACCGCCGCGCTGAACTGCGCCGGGTGGCCTTCATCCGGGCCGCCAGATCAGTGGGGCTGTCACTCGATGAGATCAGGGACGTGCTGGCTCAGCTCCCCGAGCGGCGGATCCCCGACCGCGCCGATTGGCAGCGGCTCTCCTCCGCATGGCGGCAGCGCTTGGAGGACCGGATCACCCGCCTGCGCAAGCTGCAGGAGGACCTCGACGGCTGCATCGGCTGCGGCTGCCTCTCGCTCGACAAATGCTCGATCTACAACTTGCACGACGCACTGGCCGCCGACGGTCCCGGGCCCCGACTGGGATTCAAGCCCCTGTAGCGCCGAGCGCACCGGTTCCATGCGGCCGGCCGCCGATCGCGCTGCCGCAGCGGGCCGCTGTCGACGGTCCCCGTGTCGCCGTCGAACGGTCCCGCGCCTCAGCGGAGGCTTCGGAAGCACTCGCGCACATCGGCGGCCAGCAGGTCCGGGGCCTCCATCGCGGCGAAGTGGCCCCCGCGGTCATGGACGGTCCAGTGGACGAGGTGGTGCTCGCGCTCGGCGACGCTGCGCAGCGAGGCGTCGCCGGGGAAGATCGCCGCGCCGGTCGGAACGGCCGAGGGCTCTTGCGGCGTGCCCCAGTCGGTGGACTCCTTGTAGATCCGCGCCGAGGAGCCGCCCGTAGCGGTGAACCAGTACACGCTGACGTTGGTGAGCAGTTGGTCGAGGTCGACCGCGTCTTCGGGCAGCTCCCGTGCCGGATCGGTCAGGTGCTTGAAGTGCTCCGCGATCCATGCCAGTTGCATGGCGGGCGAGTCGGTCAGCCCGTACGCCAGATTCTGCGGTCGGTCGCCTTGGATCGCCGCGTAGCCGGAACCATCGCCGGCGCCCCAGTCGCTGAGCTTCGCCAGCGTCTCGCGTTCGTCCTCGGGGAACGTGGCGGGGTCGGCGTCCCAGGCGGGGATGGTGATGGGGCCGTTCAGGTGGATGCCGGCGACGTGCTCGGCGTCGAGGCGTCCCATCTGCGGGCCGACCAAGGAGCCGGCGTCGCCGCCCTGCGTGCCGTAGCGGTCATAGCCCAGCCGCGCCATCAGCGCGGTGAGCAGCTCGGCGTACCGGCTGGTGGAAGCGCTGCCCACGGGCGGCGGCGCGGAGAACGCGAAGCCGGGCAGCGAGGGGATCACCAGATGGAACGCGTCGGCCGGGTCACCGCCGTGCGAGCGGGGATCGCTGAGCGGCCCGATCACGCGCTGGAACTCCACGAAGGAGCCGGGCCAGCCGTGGATGAGCACCAGCGGCAGCGCGTCCGGCTCGGGAGAGCGGACGTGCAGGAAGTGCAGGCGCTGGCCGTCGATCTCGGTGAGGTACTGCGGGTATTCGTTCAGCGCCGCCTCCTGCGCGCGCCAGTCGTAGGCCGTGCGCCAGTATTCGGCCAGGCCGACCAGGTAGGACACGGGCACGCCGTAGCTCCATCCGGCGTCCGCGGGCTCGTGCGGCCAGCGGGTGCCGGCCAGCCGTGCTCGCAGATCGTCGATCTGCGACTGCGGAATCTCGATGCGGAACGGGATGATCTCCTGCTGTGTATCGGTCATGACAACGACCGTAGGCAGCCGTTAGGACGGCTTCGGTCCTAAGCGCCTGGCAATCTTGACGGCATGTTGGAGACATCCGCGCGCCTGCTCAAACTGCTCGCACTGTTGCAGACGCATCACGGCCGGAGTGGAGCCGAGCTCGCCGACCGCCTCGGCGTCACCGCCCGCACGGTGCGGCGCGATGTCGAGCGGCTGCGCGAGCTCGGCTACCCCGTGCACGCCGTGCGGGGCAGCTCCGGTTACCGGCTCGGCGCCGGCGCCGCACTGCCGCCCCTGCTGCTCGACGACGACGAGGCCGTGGCAGTGGTGGTCGGGCTGCGCACCGCCGCGGACGGCTCGGTCACCGGTATCGAGGAGCCCTCGCTGCGGGCGCTCGCCAAGCTCGAACAGGTGCTCCCGTCCCGATTGCGGCACCGCGTGAACACCCTGCACACGGCCATCGTCCGCGCCGGGGCGGCGCCCCGCCCGCAGGTAGCGCCGGACACGCTCATGACCATCGCGGAGGCCTGCCGCGGGCGGGAGCGTCTGCGATTCGACTACGCCAGCCCGCGCGGCGGCCGTTCCCGCCGGACGGTCGAACCACATCGCCTGGTCAGCTTCGGCTCGCAGTGGTACCTCGTCGCCTTCGACATCGACCGCGATGACTGGCGCACCTTCCGGGTGGACCGGCTCCGCCCGCGCGCCCCTACCGGTCCTCGGTTCGCGCCGCGCCGGCCGCCCGACGACGACATCGCGGCCTATCTGGCGCACCGACTGTCGGTGCGCGCCTGGCCCTGTCGGGCCACCGTGGTCTTGCACGCCCCGGCTGAAGCCATGGCCGAGCAGATCTGGCCGGGCATGGGGGTGATCGAGCCGATCGACGATCGCAGTTGCCTGCTCCACGTCGGCGCCGACACACCGTGGGCCCTGAGCTGGATGGTCACCGCGATCGACGTCGACTTCACCGTCGCCGACGCATCGCCCGGGCTCACGCGGGCCCTCCGCTCCCTGGCCGCCCGCTGCGAGCGCGCGATCCGAGGAACCTCCGCCACCGACACCGGCTGATCGCTCGGGCGCGGCCGCGGTCCGCGTACCGCTCTGTCAGCCCGCCGCGATGCGCATGTAGTCGTTGCCGAACGCCTGGTCGATGTCCGCGGCATCGAGTCCGTACCCGAGCAGCGAATGCTCGTGGCGTCGCATCCCGTCGCGTCCTCCGCCCTGGCCCGTACGCGTCAGCTGCTCGTCCAGCCGCGCCGCGTCCTCAGGGCCCCAAGGCAGCTCCAACTTCTGGAACAGCTCCGGCACGGCGGTGTGCGGCGAACTGGTCAGACTGTGGTATTTGACATCGATGAACCTTCCCGGCTGCGCCGCTGCGACCCGTACCTTCCGGCACTGCTCCATGCCCTCGGCGAGTTCGCGCAGCCACGCGCGCCCGATCTGCTTCGGATCGACCGCGCCGCGCTTGAGGTGGATGCTGTACAGGCTCTCCACCATCGAGCACAGCGAGGACATCACCGTGGTCGGGTCCCGGTGCGTCAGCACGATCTGCGCGTCGGGGAACACCCGCAGGATCGAATCCAGATTGAAGATGTTCCCCGGGTGTTTGAGCACCCAACGCCTGCGGGGCCGCCCGGTCTGGAGCACCTGCAGCGCGTCCCGAACGAACCGGAAGTCGGTGTCGCGGTCGTACGACTCGCGGTACCAGTCGAGATAACCGGGCAGCGGGGCCACCGTGGTGTGGAACGTGGCATGGAACTTCAGCCAGTAGTCCTCCTCGGGCCACTCGGCGTTCGTCGGATGAATGGTGGTCCACGACTTCGACAGCAGCAGCGTCATATCCAGGCGTTTCTGCGTCTCCCGGATATAACGCCGGCGCTCCTGCGACGTGGGCTCCAGCCCCAGGTTGTACATCTCCCACAGGTACGGCGCCCGAGCGGCTTGCGAACCGGCGATGATGTGCTGTGTCAGCGTGGTCGCCGTGCGCGGCAGACCGAGCACGAAGATCGGCCGCTCGATGACCTCCTCGCGCACTTGCGGGTGCTGTTCTTGGAGGCGGCGCACGGTGAGCAGGTTCGCGATCCGCGCGGCCACCATGTCCTTGGCCGAACGCCATCCCACGCCCGACAAGGCCGGGGTCTCCGCCCAGCAGTGCAGCAGGAACCGCAGGCTCTCCATGATGTCGTCGTCCTCATCAGACAGACGCATGCCGACGGTGTCGGTCTCCTTGCGTGCCTTGGCGCTCATCGCGTCGAACACCGCGTCGACCTTGCGGGGACTGCGTGACTCGGACCGGCGCCGGCCTTCCATCAGGACGTTGAGGACGCCCAGCATTCGTGTAGTGCGCTGCAAGAGAGGTCTCCTTACGGCTTTCCGACGGCACAGGGACGCCCGGGCGCGGAATGCGACCCGTACAGCCTCAACGGTGACGAATCGTCCGCTCCTCGATGCACCACACGATACCGTCGCCACTGCGAACGGTGCGCCTCAGGCCTGGCCCGGACCAACTGCGCACCAACACCTCCAAGGCGCGACATCCGAGATGGGCGCGGCGCTGGGGCCTTCCGACGAGCAGCAGGTCAACGGCCTCCCACGCGACCGCTCCAACACCGCGCAGCACCGAACCCAGCCGCCAGACGGCATTCGCCCAGGTCTACGGCGTCGCGCCCCCTACCGCACTCGGATGGAACGGGGATCGCCTCGACGCTGTCGCTTCGCGTCGGCAGGACGGCGAGCGCGCTGAGGACGACCATCGCGCCCGAGGAAGAGGAGGTTTCCATGGACGCCGAGGCCGCGAGCCCGCGAGGTGGGCCGCGTGGAATCGAGCGTGCGGGTGTCAGTCGGGGTGGAAGCGGTGGTCGCCGCTCCAGCCGATCCGCGTGAAGCCGATTCGAGCGACGATCGTCGCGAGCAGCACCACCGAGAGCAGGAGGCGCCCGAGCAGGTCCGTCGTGATGGTGATCCCTTCGCAGCCGCGTCGCCACCGGGCAGCGGGACCATCGCTAGCGGTGCATCACCCGGCGTACCACCGCCCGGCTTCGTTCGGGCACCTCCGAGGTCGCGGCGATCAACGCGTCCTTGGCGTCCTCCAGTTGGCGTACCGCTCGGTGGTATCCCTTGGCGGATCTGCGTCGGTCGTAGGCCATCTTGGCGCCGATGACCGCGGCGGCGGTCGCGCCCGCGACTACCGCGGCGATGATCACCGGACGGGACTTGAGCGTCTCGTACAGGTCGTGACGCTGCTCGACGAGGCCGCCCAAGGGTCCGGAGCCCGGGCCCTCGGTCGCATCGAGCGGCTCGGCCCCGGTCGCGGAGCCGGAGCGCTCGTCCAGAGGATCCTCGTGTGATGTCATGACCGGATCCTTCCCTAGCGGGTGCATGGCAGCCTCGATCGTATCGCCCTGGAGGCGGTTGCGGGAGGACACGAGCAACCCGTCGTTCATTCGCCGTTTGCCGGGAGCCACGGCCATATCCCCAGGACGCCGACCGGCTGTTCGGGCGCGGTGGTGCGGCGGCTGTTCGCCGCACCACCGGTCCCGGCTCTCAGCCCGCCGAGCAGGCGATCTGCGGCGTCGCGGGCGTTCCGCTCGCTATGAAGCCGCCGGCCTCGATGGTCTGTCCTGGCTCGACTCTGCCGTTCCAAGACGAGCTGGCGGCGCTCACGGTCGTCCCCGATTGGGCCCAGTCGGCGTTCCATGCCGAACTGATCTGCTGACCGCCGGGCCAGTCCCAGCTGAGGGTCCAGCCGTCGAGGCCGCTGCCGCCGGCGGTGACGGCGACACGACCCTCCCAGCCCGAGCCCCAGTCGCTGACGACGGCGACGGTCGCTTCGCATTCTCCGGTGGGCGGCGTGCTCGGCTCGTCGGTGGGCGAGTCGGTCGGGACGCCGCCTTCCCGGATGCGGTCGCGGATCCACACACCCGCCTCTTTCAGCCGCGAGGTTCCGGCGAACGGCCCACCGGGGCAGGTGCCCGTCTCGAAGACCGCGCCGGAGCGGTGGTCGTCGGAGAAGTTCCAATTGACCCAGCTGATGCCTTTGCGCTCCATCAGGTCGAGGTAGCGCTGCGCCATGGCGAAGTCGTTCGCGCCCTCCCCCGCGTAGTCCTGTGTGCCGAACTCGGTCACGAACATGGGGATCTGGTCGGCCGCGCGGGACAGCGCGTTCAGGTGGTCCTCGCGGTGGGAGGCCGCGTAGAAGTGGAAGGTGTACATGATGCCCGAGGCGTCGACCGGGTCGTCGATCACCTCCTGCTCGCTGGAGCCGTCCGAGACGCCGAGTGAGGACCAGTCCGCGGTGCCGAGCAGGATGACGCCGTCCGAGTCGTGCTGCCTGATCACCGGGATGATCTCCTCGTGATAGGACTTGATCCGCGACCAGGGGACGTCGCTGGGCTCGTTCGCGACTTCGTAGAAGAGGTTGTCCTGATCGCCGTGCTCCCGCGCGATCTCGGTGAAGAAGGTCTTGGCACGCTCCAGGTTGTAGTGGGGGTCGCCCGGATCGAGCATGTGCCAGTCGACGATGACGTACAGACCGCGAGCGGTGACGTCGTCGATGAGCTCGTGCATCATGGCGGTGTAGCCGGCGGGGTCGGTCTCGTAGCCGCCCTCCTGGATGTACATGGACAGGCGCACGACGTCGGCGCCCCAGTCGTAGGCGAGGGCGTCCAGGGACGAGTCGTTCACGCACTGCGAGTACCACTGCAGGCCGTGGGTGCTCATCCCCCGCAGTTGCACTTCGTCGCCGGAGGCATCGCAGAGCGTGGTCCCGCAGACGCGCAGCTGACCGTGCTGCGCCACAGGGGACGCTGCGGTGGCGGCGGGCTCGTCGGCGGCGGGCTGGCCCGTGGCGACGCCGATCCCGAGCGGGGTCAGGACGGCGACCGCGACGACCGCGACGAGGCTCAGCAGCCGTCCGCGGCGGGTCGGGAAGGTCATCAGCGCTCCTCAATAGTTAGGAAATATTACTATCTATTGAGCACCGTATCGACGCCGCGTATCGAAGTCAATAGATCGCTTAAGTCAAATTCTTCGATATCAAGGCGATATGGCCGCCGATGGGAGGCGTTCGCCGACGGCGTCGCCACGCGATCCACGTACGCCGCGCTTGCGATAGTTAGACGCCTTGACCAATCGTGGGCGTCGAAACTATGCTCATCGAGTCCTCGGGCCAGCGTGAACGAGCACCACCGGCGCAACGGAAGAAGGACCCATGCACACCATCGGCCGGACGGCCTCCCCGGTCCCCTCCGGGTCCTCGCATCTGCTGCGCACCATCAACGAACGCGCCGCGCTGCACCACCTGCTCGAGAACCACACCCTCACCAGGGTGGAGCTGCGCGAGCTCACGGGCCTGGCCAAGCCCACCGCCTCTCAGGTCATGCGCAGGCTCCTGGCGGCCGGACTGGCGGTCACCGCGGGGCGTACCACCGCCAAGCAGGCGGGCCCCAAGGCCGAGGTCTACTCGATCAACGCCGACTACGCCTTCGCCGCCGCCGCGACGCTCCGCGAGCCCGACGGCATCACCGTCGCCATCGGCGACCTCAAGGGACGCGAGCGCGCCTCGACCTCCAGGAAGGTCGACTTCGCCGCCGTCTCCCCCGATCGGGCCGTGCTCGATCTCGTGGCCGCGACCGCCGCCGACGCCGGGATCGAACCCGACCGGATCGCTGCCCTCCACATCGCCGTGCCGGGCGCCTACGACGCCGCCACCGACACCGTCAACTTCGCCGACATCCCCGAGCTGTCCGGGCTGCGGTTGCGTACCGCATTGAGCGCCGAACTGCACGCCTCGGTCCAGATCCACAACGACGTCAACGCCGCCACCGTGGCCGAGCGCCGCAATCCGGCCGTCTCCGGCGGGCTTGCCGTACTCTGGCTGGGCCGCGAGGGCGTCGGGGCCGGCATCGACCTGCGCCAAGGCCTGCTCGTCGGTGAGCACGGGGCCGCGGGCGAGCTCGGCTACGTCCCCGCCTTCCCCGACCGCTGCGGGCCCGAGGACCCCACGTACCAGGACTGGCTCGGCGCGCCCGCCGTCATCGAGCTCGGCGCACGGCACGGCGTCGGCGGTCCGGACGCCCCGGCGGTCATGGCCGCCGCGGTCGAGCGGGGAGCGGGGGCCTTCCTGGACGAATACGCCTTCCGCGTCGCCTCGGCGATCCGGATGCTCAAGTGCCTGATCGACCCGCCGCGCATCGTCCTGACCGGAGAGATCGCCCTCGCCGGAGGAGAGCGCCTGGTAGCTCGCGTCCGGGCCGCCTGCGGAACCGTCGGCGAACTGGTCCTGCCCTCGGGGGTGTACGGCGACGCGGTCGCGATCGGGGCGCTGGACGCGGCATACGCCGATCTCAAGCGACGCGTCCTCGACACGGCCGTCGAGGAGGAAGCGGCCGACTGATTGCGACGGCGGCCACGACTCAGCCGGTTTGCAGCGAGTCCCGGGGGAAGGCCACTCCCGTCAGCTTTTCGGACGCCTCCCACAGGCGTCGTGCCGTTTCGGCGTCCTGTGCCCTGGCCGAGCGGCCGACCAGTTTCGGCGCACCGCGCGCCTCCAGGAAGCCGCTCGGTCCGGCATAGCCGTCGCCGGGGATATCCGCCACGGCGGCATAGAGGGTCGGCAGTGCGCCGTCCGCTTCGTTCTGTGTGACGAGGCGGGCGCCGGCCTTTTGGACGCGGTGGCGCACGCGTCGCCGACCGTCGAACCGCAGCAGGTTGGTGGCCGCCACGCCGGGGTGCGCGGCGGTCGCGATCACCGGCGAGCCGGCCTCGGTGAGTCGCCGCTGGAGTTCCGATGTGAACAGCAGATTGGCGAGTTTGGACTGCGCGTAGGCGCGCATCGCCTTGTAGGGTCTGCGTTCCCAATTGAGGTCGTCGAAGTCGATCGAGCCGATCCTGTGGCCGCTGGACGCGACGGTGACGACCCGTCCGGTGATCCGCGGCAGGAGCAGGTTCGTGAGCGCGAAATGCCCCAGGTGGTTGGTCCCGAACTGCAGCTCGAAACCGTCTGCGGTGCGGGAGAACGGCGGGATCATGACCCCCGCGTTGTTGATCAGCACATCGACGGGCCCGGCGAAGTCCTCGGCGAACGCGCGGACCGAGGGCGAGGTCGGCGAGATCGAGCTGCCGGACCTCGACGTCGCCGGTCATCGCGGCGGCGGCTTCGCGGCCCTTCGCCAGATTGCGCACGGCGAGCACGACGCGGGCGTCCCTGGCCGCGAGCACACGTGTGGCCACGCGGCCGATCCCGCTGTTGGCGCCGGTGACGACGACCGTCCGGCCCGTCATGGGCGGAACGTCGGAAGCGGAGAATGTTGTCATGAGCTACATAGTAGTCGTTGTAAACAATGTAGTCAATGACAACAGGTTTGCTACCGTAGGCTCCATGCCCGACACGACCGAAGTGCGCCCCTACCACCACGGCAACCTCCGCACCGCACTGCTCGACGCGGCCGAGCGCCGCCTGCGGGAGCGAGGATCGGACCAGTTGTCGCTGCGGGATCTCGCCAGGGCGATCGGCGTCAGCCATGCCGCGCCGCGCCGGCATTTCCCTGATCGCCAAGCGCTGCTCGACGCGCTCGCCGAGGCCGGGTTCGCCCGGTTGCACACCGCTCTGCGCGCCGCTCTAGCGGACGCGGGCGAGGACTTCCCGTCGCGCGTGCGGGCCACGATGACGGCCTACACCCGCTTCGCCACCGAGAACGCCGCACTCCTGGAGCTGATGTACACCAGCAAGCACCGGCCGGGAGCGACTCGGATCGTCAAGGCGGCCGAAGCGCCGTTCGAGTTGATGAGCGAGCTGATCGTTCAGGGGCAGCGGCAGGGCGCACTCCAGGAGGGACCGCCGGAGCGGGTCGGGCTCGTCCTGTTCGCGACCCTCCAGGGCATCGCCTCGCTCATCAACGGCAACATCGTCAAAGCGGAACTGCTCGACGCCCTCGTGGAGACCGCGGTCGAACAGTTCTTGCGCGGGGGGCGCCCGCCTTCATAGCACGTATCGGGACGGTCGCACGCTGCGGAGCCCGGCGGCGCCGTCGTCGCGTCAGGCCCCGTCCTCGGCGGGGTCGAGGCGGGCCCAGACGTCGGCGAGGTCGCGGAGGTGCTCCTCGTCGAGCCGGTCGAAGAAGAGCCTGCGGAGGTCGCCGTACTGCTGGCGCCACGCCTTCCGCATGAGCGCCCGGCCCTCGCCGGTCAGGACGGCTTCGAAGCCGCGGCCGTCTTCGGCGGACCGTCGCCGCTCGATCAGGCCGCGGCGCTCGAGCCGGTCGGCGAGTCGGGTGAACCCGCCGCTGCTCATCAGTCGGCGTTCGGCGAGCTCGGACATCCGCATGCCCTTGCGGCCGGCGCGGGCGAGCAGTGCGAGGACGCTGTACTCGGCCATGCTCACGTCCAAGGGAGCGAGCCCCGCCTCCACCTCACGCCAGATCCGATCGTGAGTGATCAGGAATCCTCCCCACGCCGCCTCCTCCAGATCGCTCAGCTTCTCCGTCGCCATGCATGCATCCTAGCCTCACGGCACCGCGGACCGGCGCGTTTACCTGCCTGCGCACGCATCTTGTTGTGGAGTGGCCCACCGCGCGAAATATTTGCCTGCGCAGACAATGTTCTAGCCGACGTGGGAGGCCGCGCCGGGTCGCCGAGCAGGCGCCCGGAGGCGGCCTTCGCCCCGCGACCACCGGCATCACCGCCGGCAATGAGAGGAAGAGCGATGGCATTCGAGATCGGGATCCTGACGTTCGGTGAGATCACCGAGGACCCTGCCAGCGGCACCCCGCCGTCCCCGAGACAGCGCGTCCGCGAGACGATCGAGCAGGCGGAACTGGCCGATCAGGTCGGCCTCGACGTGTTCGCCGTCGGCGAGCATCACCGCAGCGACTTCGTGGGATCGGCGCCGACCGTCCTCTTGGCGGCCGCGGCCGAGAAGACGACGAACATCAAGCTGACGAGCGGGGTCACCGTGCTCAGTTCCGAGGATCCGGTGCGCGTGTGGGAGCAGTTCGCGACGATCGACCTGCTCTCCGCCGGGCGCGCCGAGATCATCGCCGGACGCGGCTCCTACACCGAGTCGTTCCCGCTGTTCGGATACGACCTCAAGGACTACGCCGAGCTCTTCCGCGAGAAGCTCGACCTCCTGCTCAAGATCCGCGAGCAGAACCCGCTCACCTGGAAAGGGAAGTTCCGCGCCCCCTTGGTGAACGCGGACATCGCGCCCCGCCCCGACGGGGACACGATCCCGATCTGGGTCGGCGTCGGCGGCTCACCGGCGTCCGCGGTCAGCACCGGAAGGCTCGGCCTCCCCATGGCCATGGCGCTGCTGCTCGGGCCGATGACGTACCACGAACAGACCGTCGAGCTCTACCGCGACGCCGCCGCGCGGGCGGGACACGACCCGGACACCCTGCCGGTCAGCATCAACGTGCACGGGTTCGTCGGGCGCACCAGCAAGAGCGCGCGGGACATCATGTACCCCTCCTTCGCGCGGGGCATGGAGGAGAACAACCACCAGCGCGGCCGAGGGTTCACGATTCCGCGGCCCGTGTTCGAAGCGCAGACCTCGCCGGCGGCCGGCCTGATCGTCGGCAGTCCGCAGGAGGTCATCGACAAGCTGCTCGACTACCACGAGCTGTACGGTCTGAACCGCGCGCTCATCCAGATGGGCTTCGGCGGTGTGCCGCACAAGGAGCACCTCGAGGCGATCGAACTGCTCGGCACCGAGGTCGCACCGGTCGTGCGCCGCGAGATCGCCGCGAGGGAAGGAGCGTCGGCATGAGCGCCGCCGGTACCGGGCGGGCGCTCAAGGTGGTCGTGGTCAACGGCAGCCCGAACGAGCGGTCCAAGACCATGGGCCTGGTCGACGCCGTCCTTCAATACCTTGAGTCGGCGCTGCCGATCGAGACCTCCCGGATCGACGTCTACCGGCTCGGCCCGGCCTTCACCGGCGTGATCGAACGCGAGGAGGCCGCACCCGAGATCGAGGGCACGCTCCGACTCGCCGAGGAGGCCGACCTCCTGATCGCGGCGGCACCGGTCTTCCGCGGTTCCTACCCGGGCATGTTCAAGCACTTCTTCGACCTCGTCGACCAGTACGCGCTCGCCAACAAGCCCGTGCTGCTCGCCGCGACCGGCGGAGGGGAGCACCATGCGCTCGTCTTGGAGCACGCCCTGCGGCCGCTCTTCGGGTTCTTCCAGTCGCTGACCGTGCCCGTCGCGGTCTTCGCCTCCGCGGGCGACTTCGACGGCACCCTGCTGCTCAACCCGCGAGTCCACGGACGTATCGAGATGGGAATCGCCGATGTGGCGGACCTCCTTCGGAGCCGCGCCACGAAGAGCGTCGGGAGCCCGTGACGGCTCGCGGGCTCCCGATCAGCGCATCGGCTACCAGGGCGCGGGCCCCTGGTCGTCGGTGAAGGTGCCGGTGGGTCCGTCCGCGGGGACGGTCGCCATGCGGACGGCGGCCACCGCGCCCTCGGCGGCCGTGCCGTAGCCGGTGTGGTCGTTCAGGTCGGTCGCGACGAAGCCGGGGCAGACGGCGTTGACGAGGATGCCGTCGGCTTGCAGGTCCCTGGCGTACTGGAGGGTCAGGGCCGTCAGGGCGGTCTTGGACGGGGAGTATCCGGCGAGGATCGGCACCCGGTCGGCGGCCCATGCCTCCTGGTCGGCCATGGCGCTCAGTGAGCCGATGGTGCTGGAGACGTTGACGATGCGCGGGGTCCTCGATTGTTGCAGCAGCGGCAGCATCGCGTTGGTGACGGTGATGACGCCGAAGACGTTGGTCTCGAAGACGGTGCGGACGGTGTCGAGGTCGACGGAGCGTGGCAGCTGGGCGGCGCTGTCGGTGCCCGGCGGATAGGCGATGCCCGCGTTGTTGACGAGCGCGTCGAGCCTGCCGTGCCGGTCGGCGATCATATCGGCGGCCGCGGCGACCGACTCGGGATCGGTCACGTCGAGCACTACGGCGTCGGCGTCGGCGCCGACGGCCTGCAGTTCCGCGGCGGCCTTCTCGCCGCGTTCGGCGCTGCGGGCGCCGATCACGACGGTGTGCCCCATAGCGGCGAGCCGGCCGGCGATCTCGCGGCCGATACCCTTGTTGGCGCCCGTGACCAGGGCGATCATGGTGTTGTTCGTGTGGTTCTCCATGGCTCTACGACAACACGGCGGGCCTTGGCGGACCAACACCGATGCCGTCGCGATTGATACCTTGGAGGTATGGACGTTGCGGAGACGCGGGAACTCGAATATTTCGTGGCCGTCGCCGAGGAGCTGCACTTCGGCCGTGCGGCTCAGCGGCTCGGGTTGGCGCAGCCGCCGCTGTCGCGCGCCATCCAGCGTCTCGAGCGGCGAATGGGCGTGCTCCTCTTCGAGCGGACGAGCCGATCGGTGAGTCTCACTCCCGCGGGCGAGGTCTTCCTCGACGAGAGCCGCAGGGCGCTCGACGCGGTCGCCACCGCGGTGCGAAGGGCCCGGCGAGCGGGGCAGGACGTGCCGCGGTTGCTGGTGGCGATGAAACCCGACGGGGACGCCGGCATGATCGAGCGCATCAAGCGGGTGTACTCCCAGGACCCCGATGCCGTCGAGATCGAGGTGTCGGTGTGCGGCTTCGGCGAGCAGACGCGCATGCTGCGCGACGGGCGCGTCGACGTCGCGTTCGTGCACGGCCCGCGCGACGATCTCGAAGGATTCGACACTGAGCTGCTGCTGACGCAGGACGAGGTGGCGGCGCTTCCCCGCGGCCACCGACTGGCCGACCGGGCCGCCCTGGTGATGGCCGATCTCGACGGCGAGCCGTTCCCCGACTTTTCGGGCACGGACCCGCAGGAGGCGAACGGCCCGGTGATCCGCGACTCGGCGCAGCTGTTGCAGCTGGTCGCCCTCGGGCAGGTGGTCGCCGTGGTCCCCGACTCGGTGCGGTTGCACGCCCGGAGCGATGTGGTGTTCGTGCCGGTGCTCGACGCGCCGAGGAGTTCGATCCTGCTGGCATGGCGCGAGGGGACGCGCTCGCGTGCGGTGGCGGCGTTCGTCCGGGCGGGCATCGAGGTCGCCGCCGACGGTGTGGGGCTCGAACCCGTGCGCTAGTCCTGTCCTGTGGATCCGGACCGGTCGGATCCACAGGAGACCAGGGCTGGGCGCTTCGGCCGGGGCGAACGAGCGACGGGTTCCAGGAGACAGCGGCGTCTCCTGGAACCCGTCGCTCGTTCCGTCGGTCAGGCGGTGTACTCCGCCAAGTGCTGGCCGGTGAGCGTGGAGCGGTCCTTGACGAGTTCGGCGGGCGTGCCTTCGAAGACGACCCGGCCGCCGTCGTGGCCGGCCCCGGGGCCGAGGTCGATGATCCAGTCGGCGTGCGCCATGACCGCCTGGTGGTGCTCGATGACGATCACCGACTTGCCGGAGTCGACGAGCCGGTCGAGCAGGGCGAGCAACTGCTCGACGTCGGCGAGGTGGAGGCCGGTGGTCGGCTCGTCGAGGATGTAGACGCCGCCCTGCTCCCCCATGCGGGTCGCGAGCTTGAGCCGCTGCCGTTCACCGCCGGAGAGCGTGGTGAGCGGCTGGCCGAGGCTGAGGTAGCCGAGCCCGACGTCGTCGAGCCGCCGCAGGATCTTGTGGGCCGCGGGAATCTTCGCCTCGCCGCCGCCGAAGAACTCCTCGGCCTCGGCCACCGACATCGCGAGGACCTCGCTGATGTCGCGGCCTCCGAAGCGGTACTCGAGCACTGAAGCGTCGAACCGCTTGCCCTCGCACTCCTCGCAGGTGGTGGCGACCCCGGCCATCATCGCCAGGTCGGTGAAGACGACGCCGGCGCCGTTGCAGTTCGGGCAGGCGCCCTCGGAGTTGGCGCTGAACAGCCCCGGCTTGACGCCGTTGGCCTTCGCGAACGCCTTGCGGATCGGCTCGAGCAGCCCGGTGTACGTCGCCGGGTTGCTCCGCCTGGAGCCGCGGATCGCGCCCTGGTCGATGGCCACCACGTCGGCGTCGGAGGGGAGGGAGCCGTGCACGAGCGAGCTCTTGCCCGAGCCCGCGACACCGGTGATGACGGTGAGGACGCCGAGCGGGATGTCGACGTCGACGTTCTGGAGGTTGTGCTTGTTCGCGCCGCGGATCTCGAGCGTCCCGTTCGGCTCGCGGACCGTCTCCTTGAGGGAGGCGCGGTCGTCGAGGTGACGGCCGGTGAGGGTGCCGCCGGTCCTGAGCCCTTCGACGGTGCCCTCGAAGCAGACGGTGCCGCCGTCGTGGCCGGCTCCGGGACCGAGGTCGACGACGTGGTCGGCGATCGCGATGGCCTCCGGCTTGTGCTCCACGACGAGCACGGTGTTGCCCTTGTCGCGCAGTTGCAGCAGCAGCTTGTTCATCCGCTGGATGTCGTGCGGGTGGAGCCCGATGGTGGGCTCGTCGAAGACGTAGGTGACGTCGGTGAGGGACGATCCGAGGTGGCGGATCATCTTGGTGCGCTGCGCCTCACCGCCGGAGAGCGTGCCCGAGGGCCGGTCGAGGCTGAGATATCCGAGTCCGATGTCGACGAAGGAGTCGAGCGTGTCCCCCAGCGCGTTCAGCAGCGGCGCCACCGAGGGCTCGTCGAGGCCGCGGACCCACGCGGCGAGGTCGTTGATCTGCATCGCGCAGGCGTCGGCGATATTGACGCCCTTGATCTTCGAGGATCGGGCCGCGTGATTGAGCCGCGTGCCGTCGCACTCGGGACAGGTGGTGAAGGTGATCGCCCGGTCCACGAACGCTCGGATGTGCGACTGCATCGCCTCCCGGTCCTTGGACAGGAACGACTTCTGGATCTTCGGGATCAGGCCTTCGTAGGTGACGTTGACGCCTTCGACCTTGATCCTGGTCGGCTCCTTGTACAGGAGCGCGTCGAGCTCTTTCTTCGTGAACTTGCTGATCGGCTTGTCGGGGTCGAAGTAGCCGCAGGCGCGGAAGATGCGCCCGTACCAGCTGTCCACGGTGTAGCCGGGGATCGTGAGCGCGCCCTCGTTGAGCGAGCGGCTGTCGTCGTACAGCGCGGTGAGGTCGAAGTCGGAGACCGAGCCGCGGCCTTCGCAGCGCGGGCACATGCCGCCGGCGATGTTGAAGTCGCGGCGCTCCTTCACCTCTTTGCCGCCGCGTTCGAAGGTGACCGCGCCGGCCCCGCTGATCGAGGCGACGTTGAAGGAGAACGCCTTGGGCGGGCCGATGTGCGGCTTCCCGAGCCGGCTGAAGAGGATTCGCAGCATCGCGTTGGCGTCGGTCGCGGTGCCGACCGTGGAGCGCGGATCGGAGCCGAGCCGCTCCTGGTCGACGATGATCGCCGTCGTCAGCCCGTCGAGCAGGTCGACCTCGGGCCGCGCCAGCGTCGGCATGAAGCCCTGCACGAAGGCGCTGTACGTCTCGTTGATCAGCCGCTGGGACTCGGCGGCGATCGTGGCGAACACCAGCGAGCTCTTGCCCGAGCCCGAGACGCCGGTGAACACCGTCAGACGTCGCTTGGGGATCTCGATGCTGACGTCCTTGAGGTTGTTCTCGCGGGCGCCGTACACGCGGATCAGATCGTGGCTGTCGGCCGGGTGCGACTCGGACGGGGGTGTTTCCGTCGCCTTGGTCATCCTGTCTCCATCTGCAATCGGAAAGTCGCGCTACGAGCGCGGCTGGTTGAAGCGAAGCATGTTGCCGGAGGGGTCGCGGAAGGCGCAGTCGCGGACGCCGTACGGCTGGTCGGTCGGCTCCTGCAGGACCTCGGCGCCGGAGGCGGCGATGCGCTCGAACGTGGCGTCGCAGTCGTCGGTGCGGAAGATCAGGCCGCGCAGCAGGCCCTTGGCCAGCAGCTCGGTCATGGCCTCTTTGTCGGCGGGCGAGGCGTTCGGGTCCGCGACGGGCGGTTCGAGCACGATGTTGACGTCGGGCTGCGAGGGCGGGCCCACGGTGACCCACCGCATGCCCTCGAAGGCGACGTCGTTGCGGACCTCGAGGCCCAGGACGTCCCGGTAGAAGGCGAGCGCCTTGTCGTGGTCGTCGACGGCGATGAAGCAGTCCGAAAGCTTGATGTCCATGCGCTTCATGCTACGAGCGGGGCGCATGCTTCGCTTCTCCATTCCTGACCGGCCGGGTGTAGATCTTGGCGTAGCAGGCGGGTATGGCCGCGCCCTCGTCGTGGCCGCGGGCGCGGTACGCGCTCGGGCTCTCGCCGACCAGATCGGTGAACCTCGCGCTGAACGACCCCAGCGACGTACAGCCGACCTCGAAGCAGACCTCCGTGACCGTCAGGTCGCCGCGCCGCAGCAGCGCCTTGGCGCGCTCGATCCGGCGCGTCATCAGGTAGCTGTAGGGCGTCTCGCCGAAGGCGGCTCGGAAGCTGCGCGAGAAGTGGCCCGGCGACATGAGGGCGGCGCGCGCCAGCGCGGGAACGTCCAGCGGTTTCGCGTATTCGCGATCGATCAGGTCGCGGGCCCGCCGCAGCAGGACCAGGTCCTCCAGTCTCACGCGGCCAGCATCCCACAAGGGGCCGACAGTGGCGGCGGAGTCGGTCCGCCCGCCATGCCGGCGGGCGGCCGACGGTCGGACCCGTCAGGGTCGGGCGGTCACCGCGATCACGATCAGCCCGGCGGGACGCCCGAGGACGATCGGTGCTCGTGGTCGGCCATGGCCGCGGCCTCGAAGCCGAGCGCAGCCGAACCGAGGCCGGCTAACGCAGGATGCCCTGGTGGAGGGCCCGCAGGACGGCGTTGGTGCGGTCGCGGGCGCCGAGCTTGAACAGGATGGTCGAGACGTGGTTCTTCACCGTGCCCTCGGCGAGGAAGAGCGCCTCGGCGATCTCGCGGTTGCTGTAGCCCTCGGCGACGAGCCGCAGCACTTCCCGCTCGCGCTCGGTCAGGTCCTGCACCGGCGCGGCGTCCCGAGCGAACGGCGAGGCGCCCGAGCGGATCGCGCGCAGCAGCCGGTCGGTGATCGACGGCGCGATGAGCGTCCCGCCGTCGGCGAGAATGCGCACCGCCCGAGTCACCTGTTCGAGCGTGACGTCCTTGAGGAGGTAGCCGCGCGCGCCCGCGTGCAGGGCGTCGAGGACCAGGGTGTCGTCGTCGAAGGTCGTGAGGACGAGCACCGGGGTCTCGATGCCGCGCTCGCGGAGCCGCCCGAGGGTCCAGATGCCGTCGTACTGCGGCATCCGCAGATCCAGCAGGATCACGTCGGGCTCGGTCTCCTCGACGACGGCCAGTGCGGCGAGTCCGTCGTCGGCCTCGCCCACGACGTCGAGGTCGGCCAGCTCGAGCAGGCCCCGGATGCCCTGGCGCACGAGGGTCTGGTCATCGACCAGCACCACCCGGGTCATGAGGCCGGCACCCGGGCGGTGACCCTGAACCCTTCGCTGCCGTCGAAGTCCGCGTGGCCGTCGAGCGCTTCGAACCGTTCGCGGAGCCCGCGCAGGCCGTTGCCGAGCACCGGTTCGCGCGAGCCCCGTCCGTCGTCGGCGGCGGTCAGGACGACGCCGGACCGCTCGGAGGCGACCTCGATCCACAGCTCGCGGGCGTCGGCGTGCCGGATCGTGTTGGTGACGATCTCCTGCACCGCCCGCACGATCGCGGCGGTCTGCTCCTCGCCGACGCGGACGTCGGGCTCCACCTCGATCGACACCTCCAGGTCGGGCAGGTCCCGCACCACCTGGCGCAGCGCCTCGGCGAGGTCGGGCGAGCCGGTCCGCAGCTCCCCCACGGTCGCGCGCACGTCCGCCAGGAGCTCGCGGGCGACGGTGTTCGCCCGCTCGACGTGCTCGCGCGCCCGCTCGCCCTCGCGGTGCCGCGCGGTCTCCAGCTGCAGAGTGAGCACGGTGAGCTGGTGCCCGATGAGGTCGTGGAGCTCGCGCGAGATGCGCAGCCGCTCGGCGGTGCGCGCGGACTCCGACAGCAGGACCGTCGCCGCCTGCAGGCCGACGTGGGCCTCGGTCAGCTCGCGGCGCATGCGCTGCTCGCGCAGGAGCGTGGCGGAACTGAGCATCGACGCCAGTTGGATCAGCAGGTAGAAGCCCACGAAGATCATCGCCTCGGAGGCCCGCTCGTCCCGGCGCGACATGAGGAGCGCCAGGACGATGGTGTTGGCCGCGACGACGGCCAGGCCGACGCGCAGCGGCACGACGTAGACGCTCACGGCCGCGGTCACCACCAGGAGGATCGGCAGCAGTCCCATCGGCGGCGACGACGCCACGACCACCCACGAGGCGGCCACGGCCACGGCGAAGGAGACATATCTGCGCTTGGTGGGCCTGGCGCCGGCGACCGCGAACAACAGCGCACCGAAGAAGACCGCGAACATCGCGATCCACACCGCGCGGGGAATGGTCGGCTCGACCACTCCGATGAGCACCGGGCCGCCCACGCCGACCGACACGACGAGCATCACGAGCCCCGACCACTCGTCCGTCCCCAAACGCCGCATCACCCGATTCTAGGAGGCGGACGGCTCCGTGTGCCCGTGCCGAAAGTCATGGGCCCGGTTCCCGACGATCGGCACAGGCGACGGACCCGCTGCGGCGCATAGCGTCGTATGCCATGAACAGCACAGCGACGGCGCTCCGCGCCGAGCACCTTCATAAGCGCTACGGCGAGACGGTCGCCGTCGACGACGTGAGCCTGGCGGTCGAGGAGGGCGAGGTGATCGGCGTCCTCGGCACGAACGGCGCGGGCAAGACCACCATGGTGGAGATGATCGCCGGTCTGCGCACGCCCGACCGCGGCAGCGTCAGCGTTCTGGGCCTCGATCCGCGGCGCGACCGCGCGAAGGTCCGACAAGTCCTCGGCGTCCAGTTGCAGGAGACGCAGCTCCACGGCGCGTTGACCGTGGACGAGCTCCTCGGCCTCTACCGCAGCTTCTACCACCGGCCCAGGCCCGCGGAGGAACTGCTGGAGCTGGTCGGCCTGGGCGAGCAGCGCGGTACCCGGTTCGAGCGGCTCTCGGGCGGGCAGCAGCAGCGGCTTTCGATCGCGCTCGCGCTCGCCGGGCGGCCCCGGATCGTCATCCTCGACGAGCTCACCACGGGCCTCGACCCGCGCGCCAGGCGCCAGATGTGGAAGACGGTCGAACGCCTCCGCGACGACGACGTCACCATCCTGCTGGTGAGCCACGCGATGGAGGAGGTCGAACGCCTCTGCGACCGCGTCGTCCTGCTCGACGCCGGTCGCATCGTCACCGTGGACACGCCGGCCGGCCTGGTCGCGCGCGCCGGAGCCGAGAACCTCGACGACGCGTTCGTCGCACTCACCGGGAAGCAAGTGGAGGAGACCGAATGAGCACCGTCGTCGAAGCGCGGCGCCCCGGCGTGCGGGCGTGGCTGACCCTCACCGTGTGCGAGGGCAAGATGGTCGTCCGCGACACCGCCGGGCTCGTCATCCCGATCGGTCTGCCGCTGCTCATCCTGGTGATGAGCGCGTCGTCGGCGAGCGACGAGGTGGTGGTCAACGGGCGCACGGCCCTTGACGTCTTCGTCGTGCCGCTGGTGCTGACGATGGTCATCGCCACCATCGGGATCATCAACATGCCCAGTTTCCTGGCCTATTACCGGCGCTCGGGAATCCTGCGGCGCCTCTCGGTCACACCGGCCTCGCCGGCCATGGTCCTGGTGGCTCAGGTGGCGGTGAGCGTCGTCCAGGCCGCCATCGGCATCGGTGCGGCCCTCGCCGTGGCGGTCCTCGGCTTCGGCACGAAGCCGCCGGTCCACCTCGGCACCGCCGTCGGCGGGTTCGTGCTCGCGATGGCGGCGATGTACGCGTTGGGCATGATCGTGGCCGCGGTCGCGCCGACCCCGAACTCGGCGGTCGCCATCGGTCTGGTCGCCTTCTTCGCGCTCGGGGCGCTGGGCGGCATGTTCGGCGGGCGGGAGAGCCTGCCCGATCCGGTCGCCACTGTCGGCGAATGGCTCCCCTTCGGCGCCTCGGTGGAGGCGCTCTCGGCGGCTTGGGCCGGAGGCGGTTTCGAGGCGGCCCATCTGGCGAGCTTCGGCGGGACGATCCTCGCCGGCGTCGCCGTCGCGGCCGGGCTGTTCCGCTGGGAGTGACACCGGCGCGGGCCCTCATCGGCGGCGGGAACTATGCGAGACGGCCCCCGGCGGATTCCCGCCGGGGGCCGTCTCGTCCGTCGCGTCGGGGTCCGGCCCTAGCTGCAGGAGACCGACGGCCAGTTCCAGTTGCCGTTGGCCTGGATGGTGACGCCGAAGCTGTTGCCGCTGCCGTTCGGCGTGGCGACCATCCGCTGCGCGGTGGGCCAGTTCCGGTCGCAGTTCCAGGTGGCGATGATCTTCGCCGGGGACGGCACGTCCATCACCACCCGCCAGTCGCTCTTGCCCGAGACGTTGCAGGTGAGGTTGTAGCGGTCGCTCCACTGCTGGCCGGCCACGAGGGACGCGGTGCAGGCGCCGCCGCCGCCGTTGCCGGGGTCCTCGCCGCCGGGGTCGCCACCGCCGTTGGTGCTGCCGACGGTGATGTTGGAGCTGCCGCTGCTCTGGTAGCCCTCCGTCGCCATGATCATGTAGTAGCTGAAGTTGCCCAGGTTCATCCCCGCGCGCTCCCACGCGTCGAAGTGGGTGCCCGTGTTGATGGTTCCGCTGCTCCGGTGGCCCTGCCGGACGCTCCAGTACTGCGCGAAGGTCTGGTTGTCTCCCTCCACTGACGGGGCGTTGTACCGCATGGAGTGCAGGAGGGTGTACGTGCCGCCGTCGTCGGTGACCGAGCCGCGCTGCTCGGCGCCGCTGCTGGGGTTGTACGGTCCGTGGGACTCCACGATGTAGTACTCCACCAGCGGGTTGGAGGTCCAGCCGTAGAGTGCCAGGTAGCCGTTGCTGCCGTGGTTGACGCTGCCGCTGTAGTTCACGGCCCGGCGTCCGCCGTTGCTCCAGCCCTTGCCGCAGACGAAGTTGTTGGTGCCGCTCCACTGGGTGCTGTAGTTGCCGCCCGACCCCATGGTCATGGACACCGAGCCCTGCGTGTCGGTCCAGAACGAGTAGTAGTAGCCGTCGTGCGTGCCCTCCTGGTTGGTGGTGATGACCTGCTGGGCCTGGGCGGTGCCGGGCACCATCAGCCCGGAACCCAGCGCGAGGGCGGCCCCGCCGCCGAGCAGCATGCTCCTGCGACTGAAAGGGCTTCCGGGGGGGTTGTCCTTGGACATGTTTCCTCCTTGAGATGGCCGGCGAGGAGCCGGCCGGTGGTTCTCGACGCGACGAGCCTGGTGGCACCAGGGTGAGGGCGGCGGGTCGGCGTCAGTGCGCGGCGGGACACGGCCGGTCGACGCGGGGTCGCCGACCGCAGGACCGAGTCTCACCGGTCGATCAACATCGACAGACATCAATGTTAATCAATAGCACCAGTATGGAGAGACCGCGTGAGCTTGTCAACGACTTCCGGAAAGTTTTCGAGAACAAAATTTCGAGTAGCCGGCCTCGACGAGGAGTATCAATACAGCTAAATTGCTATGCTTGATCGAAACAACATCGAACCAAGTCGATTAATGTGCGATCATGAGAGTTCGGACCACGTCGGTATCACCGAAACTTTCGGAGCCCTTTCGGGCGGTTCGCGGCACTGGAATCACAAGAGGCGCGACGCCTGGGACTAGCGGCTCCGCCGGAGGTCGGCGGTCTCGATGACCTCGTCGAGGATCTCGCGGGAGCGGACGAGGTCGGTGATCGCGCGGTCGATGCGGTCGCGTTCGGCCCGGAGGTCCTCCACGAGCCGCGGGGTCGTCGCCTCGTTCGGGCCGCCATCGCTGTCGCGCATGCACGGGAGCATCCCTGCGATCGTGCTCGAATGGAGCCCGGCCGCGAAGAGGTGCTGGATGCGGACGACCCGGTCGACGGCGCTCTCGGCGTATTCGCGGTGGCCGCCGGGGGTGCGCTCGGCGCGCAGCAGCCCCTGCTGCTCGTAGTAGCGGAGCGACCGTTCGCCGACGCCGGTGCGGCGGGCGAGCTCACCGATGCGCATGGGCTGTCTCACAAATCCTTGAACCTGACACCAATGTCAAGTTCTACGGTACCCGCATGACGAACGCACCGACGGCCGAGCGCCTCTTCGCACCCACCCGACTCGGAGCCCTGGAACTGCCGAACCGACTGGTCATGGCCCCGATGAGTCGGAACCGCGCCGACGCTGACGGCACCCCCACCGCGCTCATGGCCGAGTACTACGCACAGCGGGCCACGGCCGGACTCATCATCGCCGAGGCCGCCATCCCCAACCGCGTCGGCGTGCCCAGCCCGAACGTTCCCCGCGTCTACACCGAGGCGCACATCGCCGGATGGCGGCACGTCACCGAGGCGGTAGCCGCCGCCGGAGGCCGGATGTTCCTCCAGATCGAGCACGGCGGCCGCATCGGCCACCCGGACATCAGCGGGCTGAGGCCGGTCGCCCCCTCACCGATCGCGCTGCCCGAAGGCGTCCACACGCCCGGCGGGCGCCGCGACGCCCCGGTCCCCCGCGAGATGTCGGTCGAGGACATCCGCGCCACGGTGGCCGACTTCGCGAACGCCGCGCGAGGCGCCGTCGCCGCCGGCTTCGCCGGCGTCGAGGTCCATTCGGCCAACGGCTACCTGCTCCACCAGTTCCTCGCCACGAGCACGAACCACCGCACCGACGCCTACGGCGGTTCCACCGACCGGCGCATGCGCTTCACCGTCGAAGTCGTCCGGGCCGTCGCCGAGGCCATCGGACCCGAACGGGTCGGCGTGCGCATCTCCCCCGGCGCCCGCGTCAACGGAATCGAAGAGGCCGACGCCGAGACGCTGTACCCGGCGCTGCTCGACGCCGTCGGGCCGCTCGGCCTCGCCTATCTCCACATCGCCTTCGCCGATCCCGACCGCCCGCTGTTCGCCGAGCTGCGGCGGCGGTGGGACCGGCCGCTCATCGCCAACCCGACACTCGACTGGGACCGGCCCGTCCCCGCCGACGGCGGTCTGGGCGAGGCCGTGCGCCTGCTCGAGGCCGGCGCCGACCTCGTCTCGCTCGGGCGGGCGTTCCTGGCCAACCCCGACCTGGTCGAGCGCCTGCGGATCGGCGCGCCGCTGAATCCCGTGCGGGAGCGGGGGCTCATGTACAGCGGCGGCGCGACCGGATACACCGACTACCCGACCCTGGACATGGCCGACGCGTAGGCCCGCATCCGCCGCGCCCGTCACGAGACGGCGCGGCCGGGTCTCCGGCCGCGCCCCGCGGGTTCAGCAGCGTCCCCCGGCGCCGGCCTTCGCCTTGACGAGCCACGGGACGGCCCACGTCGGGTGGATCTTGCCGTGCAGCTCGGGCCGCTCGCCGACCTCGCCGCCGAGCGGACTGTCGGGATTGTCCTCGTTGTAGGCCGCCAGCAGGTCGGTCCGCCGGCCGTTGAACAGGCTTCCCTCGATGTGGACGTCCGTGCCGCCGTATTCGCCGATCACGGCGCCCGGGTCGACCCCGGCCATCAGGAAAGCGTTGTTCTCGGCGTAGATCGAGGAGTGGACGCCGACCCCGATCGAGTAGAAGTACGGATAGGACGTCTCGCCGTCATGGGTGTACAGGTTGTTGTAGACGTGGTTCTGGCCGTATCGCAGGCGCGGGGCGCGCTGGCTGGTGTTCTCGAACCAGTTGTGGTGGACGGTGACCCGCAGCTTGTCCCACTCCTCGTAGCGGTCGGAGTCGGTGTTGCCGATGAGCATGGTCTTGTCGTGGTTGGAGATGTGGCTCCATGAGACGGTGACCAGGTCGGAGGCGCGCACGATGTCGAGCGCGCCGTCGAGGTGCTCGACGCGCGAGCCCCAGATGACCGGCGCCTCGTAGTCCTCGAAGCCGCCGTCGGTGATGGTGAGGTGGTCGAGCCACACGTGGGTGGAGGCGCTGACCTCGAAGTTGTCGAATTCGCCGTCCCAGGCGTCGCCCTCCCAGGCGGGAAAGCAGTCGTAGGCCTCGTGGACGCCGAGGTTGCGGACGATGACGTTGTCGACGCCGTTGAGGAAGAACGAGCCGTGGGTGACCGAGGCGTCGCCGCTGCCGACGATCGTGGTGTTGGAGCCGGGTTCGAGCAGGACGTGCTCGCGGAAGGCGTCATAGGAGCGGTCGCGGGCCTCTTCGACCGGCCCGGAGGGCTCGTTCCATCCCCATACATCGGGGTCGTAGGTCTCGAGGTAGAGCTCCCAGCTGTATCCCGGCTCGTTGAAGTCGTCGCAGGCGAGGGGCTTGCCGTCGGCATCGGTCCAGGCGTCGATGTGGCCCTCGACGTGGACGATCTTGGGCTGATCGCCTTGGACGGCGGCCTGGAGCTCCGCCCACGTGTCCACGGTGAAGACATTGTCGTCGGTGGCCTCGGAGCCGCCGGTGGTGCCGCCTTCGGCGGCGGCCCAGCCGTCGTTCGCGGCGAGGGTCTCGCGGCCGAGGTCGTGGTCGTGTTTCGGGGGTTTCGCCTCCGCGGCGCCGGAGAGGGCGGTCGCGGCGACCGCGGCCGTCGCGGCGGCGGTGAGGAGTCGTCTCGCAGGACCGTTCATCGTCGAATGTGTCCCTTCGGGGTATGGAATGCAAGCGGTTGCACGCAACCGATCGCTCCAGCTTGGCGTACACATTCGGTATTGTCAATATCCCGACGAGCATCGGGCGCGAAAAAGCCGCCGGGAGGACCCGGCGGCTCTCGCATGGGCACTAGTGCCCCAGCTCTGCCAGGGCCTTCTGCCAGACGCCCTGGTCACGCGCCTCACCGGGCATGTTCATCTCGCTGAAGCGGACGACGCCGGTCTTGTCGATGACGAACGTGCCCCGGTTCGCCGTGCCCTTCTCCTCGTTGAACACCCCGTAGGCCCGCGCCACCGCGCCGTGCGGCCAGAAGTCGCTCAGCAACGGAAACGCGAAGCCCTCACGCTGCGCCCAGACCTTGTGGGCGAACGGGGAGTCGACCGAGACGCTCAGGACCTGGACGTCGTCGGTCTGATAGGTGTCGAGGTCGTCACGGACGCCGCACAGCTCGCCCTCGCACACGCCGGTGAACGCGAACGGGTAGAACACCAGCAGGACGTGCTTGTCGCCGCGGAAGCCCGTGAGCGCCACGTCCTGGTTGTTCTGGTCCTTGAGCGTGAAGTCGGGGGCCGGGGTCCCCGGTTCGATCGGCATGGGTGCTCCTTGCGCGCGGACGGCCCCCGCGGGGAGGGCCGTCGGTGGTCTGACCGGCTCGACGTTAGCGCCGGGCCACGACCATGCGCGAGGCCACCCAGTCGGGGGAGGCGTTGAGCGTCTTGGTGGACTGCAGTCCCGCCAGCGTCGCCGACTCCTCGATCGTGACCGGGTCGATGTGCCCCTCGCGGCCGGCCTTCGGCGTCAGGAGCCACACCGTGCCCCCTTCGTCGAGGGGGTCCCTGGCGTCCAGCAACAGGTCGACCAGGTCACCGTCGTCGTCGCGACACCACAGCAGGACGGCGTCGACGATCTCGTCGGAATCCTCACCGAGCAGTTCGCCGACCGCCTCCACCACCGCGGCGCGCAAGGTCGCGTCCACGTCGGTGTCGAAGCCGATCTCCATGACGGCCTCCACGCCGTCGAGCCCGAGTCTCTGCGCCACGCTGCTTCCGTCAACCGGGCTGCCCGGAGCGTTCACGTCGTCGCCTCCATCCGTGTGCCTCCATTCTGAGCTTGTCCACAGCATATGAAGTAGAGCATATGAGGTGCAGCATATGGGGCGCTTGCGCGGCTTGCTGCGCGCGCCCGCGCGCTCCGGCATCATGCCGGTCCGACTTGGACCGGACCGCAACGCCGCGTGAAGGGAAGGTGAGCACACGTACACGCGGCTGTGATCTTCGATGCCGCGGGCCCCTGCGATGATCGCGCAGGTGAGCGACGTTCGAGGTCGCCGACGGTGTGTGCGCGGTCGCATCACGCCGGGTGGGCGGGCGAAGGTCGCGGTAGATTCGAGGGAGGATGGTAGAACATCGATGACACTCTGCCCGACATGGCACAGCTATAAACGTGCAGTCTAAGAACGAGGGATCGCCCGTGACCACGGAACAGAACCGGCCGCCCATCAGTGACGGATTGCCGACCCAAGTACCGGACACTGACCCGGAGGAGACCAGCGAATGGCTGGAATCCCTGGACGGCCTCCTTGACGCCGGCGGGCGGACTCGTGCCCGCTACGTCGTCCAGCGGCTGCTCGAACACGCGCGCAAGCGGCAGATCGCCATTCCGGCGTCGACGAGCACCGACTACGTCAATACCATCCCGGTCGAGGACGAGCCGCACTACCCCGGCGATGAAGAGGTCGAGCGCCGCATCCGCGCGTTCGTGCGCTGGAACGCGGCCATGACCGTCCACCGGGCCCAGCGGCCCGGCATCGGCGTCGGCGGCCACATCTCCACCTATGCCTCCGCCGCGAGCCTCTACGAGGTGGGCCACAACCACTTCTTCCGCGGCCGGGACCACCCCGGCGGCGGCGACCAGGTGTTCTTCCAGGGTCACGCCTCGCCCGGAATGTACGCCCGCTCCTACATCGAAGGACGGCTGAGCGAGGACCAGCTCGACGGCTTCCGCCAGGAGGTCTCCCGCGCCCAGGGCGGCCTGCCGTCCTACCCCCACCCGCGCCTGATGCCCGACTACTGGCAGTTCCCCACCGTGTCGATGGGCATCGGCCCGATCAACGCGATCTACCAGGCGCTGTTCAACCGCTACGCCCACGATCGGGGCATCAAGGACACCTCCCAGCAGCAGGTGTGGGCGTTCCTCGGCGACGGCGAAATGGACGAGGTCGAGTCCAGGGGCGCGCTCCAGTTCGCCGCGGGCGCCGAGCTCGACAATCTCACCTTCGTCGTCAACTGCAACCTCCAGCGCCTCGACGGCCCGGTGCGCGGCAACGGCAAGATCGTCCAGGAGCTCGAAGCCTACTTCCGCGGCGCGGGCTGGAACGTCATCAAGGTGATGTGGGGCCGCGAGTGGGACCCGCTGCTCGCCGCGGACGCCGACGGCGCGCTGGTGAACCTCATGAACACCACCCCCGACGGCGACTACCAGACGTTCAAGGCCGAGTCGGGCGCGTTCATCCGCGAGCACTTCTTCGGCCGCGACACGCGCACCAAGTCCCTGGTCCAGAACATGAGCGACGACGAGATCTGGGACCTGCGCCGCGGCGGCCACGACGACCGCAAGATCTACGCCGCCTACAAGGCCGCGATGGAGCACGAGGGCCAGCCCACCGTCATCCTGGCGCACACCGTCAAGGGCTACAAGCTCGGCTCGGCCTTCGAGGGCCGCAACGCGACCCACCAGATGAAGAAGCTGACGCTGGACGACCTCAAGGGCTTCCGCGACTCGCTCGACATGCCGGTCCCGGACTCCGACCTCGAGGCGAACCCGTACCTGCCTCCGTACCTCAAGCCCGAGGACGGCAGTCCCGAGGCCGAGTACCTTCGCGCCCGCCTCGCCGACCTGGGCGGGCCGCTCCCCGCGCGCAAGAACACGGTCATCCCGCTGGACCTGCCGGGCGACGACGCCTACAAGTCCGCCAAGCGCGGCTCGGGCAAGCAGAAGGTCGCCACCACCATGGCGCTCGTGCGGCTCCTCAAGGACCTCATGCGCGACAAGGAGATCGGGAAGCGCTGGGTGCCGATCATCCCGGACGAGGCGCGCACGTTCGGCATGGACGCGATGTTCCCGACCGCGAAGATCTACTCCCCGCACGGGCAGCAGTACCTGTCGGTCGACCGCGACCTGTTCCTGTCGTACAAGGAGTCGGAGCAGGGGCAGCTGCTGCACCTGGGCATCAACGAGGCCGGCTCGGTCGCCGCGTTCACCGCCGCCGGCACCTCGTACGACACGCTCGGCGAGCCGATGATCCCGTTCTACATCTTCTACTCGATGTTCGGGTTCCAGCGGACCGCCGACGCGATCTGGGCCGCCGCCGACCAGCTCAGCAACGGCTTCCTGATCGGCGCCACCGCCGGGCGGACCACGCTCAACGGCGAGGGCCTCCAGCACGAGGACGGCCACTCGATCCTCATGGCCCACACCAACCCCGCGGTGATCTCCTACGACCCGGCGTTCGGTTACGAGATCGGGCACATCATGCAGGACGGCCTGCGCCGCATGTACGGCGAGGGCGAGCACGTCTTCTACTACCTGACGGTCTACAACGAGCCGATCGTGCAGCCGGCCGAGCCGGAGGGCGTCGACGTCGAAGGCATCCTCAAGGGCCTGCACAAGGTCTCCTCCGCCGAGGTCAGCGGACCGCGCGTGCAGCTGCTCGCGTCGGGCTCGGGCATGCCGTGGGCGCAGAAGGCCGCCGAACTGCTCGCCTCCGACTGGGACGTCGCGGCCGACGTCTGGTCGGTCACCTCGTGGTCGGAGCTCAACCGCGAGGCGGTCGAGACCGAGAAGCACAACCTGCGCCACCCGGAGGCCGAGAAGCAGGTTCCGTATGTGACGCAGAAGCTCTCGGGCGCCGAGGGCCCGTTCGTGGCCGTCAGCGACTACATGCGCTCGGTGCCGGACCTCATCAGCCGCTGGGTACCGGGCGAGTACACCTCGCTGGGCACCGACGGCTTCGGGCACTCCGACACGCGGGGCGCGCTGCGCCGGTACTTCAACGTCGACGGCGAGTCGGTGGCCGTCGCGGCACTCCAGCAGCTCGCCGCGCGCGGCGAGGTCAAACCGGAGCTGGCCGCTCAGGCCGCCGCGAAGTACCAGATCACCGACCCCACCGCCGCCGAGGCGGGCGAGGCCGGCGGAGACTCGTAACGCACCGAACAGAGCGGGGCCGGGAAGCAATCGCTTCCCGGCCCCCTTCATGTCTGATGCGGTGATCCCGCGGTGCGCGCCCGGCTAGTCGTGCTGGTGACCGGCGTGGTCGGCGCCGGCGCTCTCTTCCTTGGCGATCTGCTCGCGGACCTCGTCCATGTCGAGGGCCTTGACCTGCCGGATGACCTCCTCGAGCGCCTCACCGGGCAGCGCGCCCGGCTGGTTGAACAGGAGGATGCCGTCGCGGAAGGCCATGAGCGTCGGGATCGACTGGATGCCCGCCGCCGCGGCGAGCTCCTGCTGCTCCTCGGTGTCGATCTTCGCGAAGAGGACGTCCTCGTGCTTCTCGCTCGAGGCGTCGTAGGTCGGCGCGAACTGCTTGCAGGGACCGCACCAATCCGCCCACCAGTCGACCAGCACGATGTCGTTGTCGGTGACGGTCTCCTCGAAGGTGTCCTTGGTCAGTGCAACCGTGGCCATAGATGTGGCCGCCTCTCTGTCTTGGCGTGATTCTGGTGCTATCCGGGCAACGATAGTGGCACATCCGGTATTCCGCCCGACGTCGGCGCGAGGCGGCCGCCACGTCTGGCAGGCTATAGGACATGGATCTGGCCACCACCATTCAGAACATCGAACGCTCCACCTCGGCGCTGACGACCCAATCGCTCACCCGCATGGATGAACGACTCCCCTGGTTTCGCGATCTGCCGGCCGAGCAGCGCTCGATGGTGACCCTGGTGGCCCAGGCCGGCGTCCGGCAGTTCCTGGAGTGGCTGCGCGCCAGCGGCGAGGACCTCGGCTCCTCCGACATGGTCTTCGAGGCCGCCCCGGTCGAACTGGCCCGCGCGATCAGCCTCCAGCACACCGTCGCGCTCATCCAGGTCGTCATCGACGTCGTCGAGGAGCAGGTCCCGGCCCTGGCCGCCGAGGGCGAGGAGGAGCCGCTGCGCGAGTCGGTGCTGCGCTTCAGCCGCGAGATCGCCTTCGCCGCCGCACGCGTCTACGCCCGCGCCGCCGAGACCCGTGGCGCCTGGGACGCCCGCCTCCAGGCCATGCTCGTCGACTCGCTGCTGCGCGGGGAGTCCTCCGACGAACTGGTCGGACGCGCCGCCGCGCTCGGCTGGTCGGAGACGCAGTCGATCACCGTCGTCTGCGGCAACACGCCCGGCGGCGAGGCGACGCTGGTGCTGCATTCGGTCCAGCGGGCGGCCCGGCGCCTCGGCCTCGACGTCCTCGCGGGCGTCCACGGCGCCCGCCTGGTCATCCTCCTCGGCGGCGTGCCGGACCCGATGGAGATCGTCGAGAAGCTCACCGGCCAGTTCGGCGAGGGCCCGATCGTCGTCGGACCGACCGTCACCGGTCTGGCCGAGGCCTCGAGCTCGGCGCTCGCGGCCGTCGCGGGGCACCGGTCGGCGCCCGCCTGGCCGGACGCGCCGCGCCCGGTGTCGGCGACGCAGCTGCTGCCCGAGCGGGCCATCGCCGGCGACGAGGCCGCGCGGCGCCAGCTGCGCGAGGTCGTCTACGTGACACTGCGACGCGCCGGCGGTGAACTGCTGGAGACCATGGACGCGTTCATCGCTTCCGGCGGGGTCCTGGAGGGCACCGCCCGCGAGCTGTACGTCCATCCCAACACGGTCCGGTACCGGCTCCGCCGCATCCAGGAGGTGACCGGTTTCTCCCCGACCGACCCGCATGAGGCGTTCGTGCTGCGTGTGGGGTTGACCATAGGCCGCCTGGAGAGCTCCCCGTCCAGCAGGCGTTCCCGCAGTTTACAACTGTCGTTGTAGAGTTCCTACAAGAACGGGACGGGCTTTCAGTCATCTGAACATGCCCGTTTCGGCTGTTCACTGAGCGAAAGTCTAGATGTGCTTGCCATTCTCGCTCCCGGGCAGGGTTCACAGAAGCCCGGGTTCCTCACGCCATGGATCGAAGCCGACCAGGACGCGGCCGCGACGCTGCGCGAATGGTCGGAGCTGATCGGCCTCGACCTCCTCCACCTCGGCACCGAGGCCGACCAGGCCGAGATCACCGACACCGCCAACACGCAGCCGCTGCTGGTCGCCGCCGGGCTGCTCGCCGCCCGGAAGCTGCCCGTCGAGGCCGCCTCGGTCGTCGCCGGGCACTCCGTCGGCGAGCTGACCGCCGCCGCCCTCGCCGGCATCCTCACCCCCGAGGCCGCCGTCCGCCTCGCCGCCGTCCGCGGCCGCGAGATGGCCGCCGCATGCGATATCGAGCCCACCACCATGGCCGCGGTCCTCGGCGGCGTCGAGGCCGACGTCCTGGCCGCGATCGAGGCCGCCGGAGCCTGGCCCGCCAACCGCAACGGCGCCGGCCAGATCGTCGCGGCCGGCCCCGTCGCCGCGATCGAGAAGCTCACCGAGAACGCCCCCGAGCGGGCCCGGATCATCCCCCTGAAGGTCGCCGGCGCCTTCCACACCCCGCACATGGCGCCCGCCCACGCGGCCCTGGAGGCCGTCGCGGGCGACATCGCCACCGCCGACCCCGAGCGGACCTTCCTGTCCAACCGCGACGGCAGGCCCGTCGAGACCGGCTCGCAGGCCCTCCGGCAGCTCGTGGACCAGGTCACCTCACCGGTCCGATGGGACGCCTGCATGAGTACGCTTGGAGCGTTGGGCGTCACGGCCGTCATCGAACTGCCGCCGGCAGGGACGCTCACGGGCCTGGCCAAGCGGGCTCTCAAGGGCGTCGAACGGCTCAACGTCAACACCCCCGAGGACCTGGCGGCCGCCGCCGAACTCGCCGCCAGTGAAGGAGTCCAGTGAGCGCCAACGGATCACGCGTCATCAGCGTCGGCCACTACCAGCCCGAGAAGGTCCTCACCAACGCCGAGCTCGCCACGATGGTGGACACCAACGACGAGTGGATCGTCAGCCGCGTCGGCATCAAGGAGCGCCGCATCGCCGCCGACGACGAGAAGGTCGCCGACATGGCGGTCAAGGCCGCCGAGCAGGCCCTCGCGAACTCCGGTCACACCGCCGCCGACATCGACATGGTGATCGTCGCCACGGTCTCGGCCAAGGACGTCTGCCCGAACACCGCCTGCCGCGTCGCCGAGGCCCTCGGCGTCGCCACCCCGGCCGCGATCGACGTCAACACGGCCTGCTCGGGCTTCGAGTACGCCTTGGCGCAGGCCGACATGGCCATCAGGATCGGCAGCGCGAAGCGCGCCATCGTGATCGGCGCCGAGAAGCTCACCGCGGTCACCGACTGGGAGGACCGCTCCTCCTGCGTGCTGTTCGGCGACGCCGCCGGCGCGGTCGTCGTCGAGGGCACCGACGACCCAGCGCTCGCGATCAGCCCGGTCGTGTGGGGATCGGAGCCGTCCATGGCCGACGTCATCCGCATCGAAGAGGACGTCCCGTACATCAAGCAGGCCGGCCAGACCGTGTTCCGCTGGGCCACCACCCAGCTCGCGCCGCTCATCGAGCAGGTCGCCGAGCGGGCCGACGTCAAGATCTCCGAGCTGGCGGCCTTCGTGCCGCACCAGGCGAACCTGCGGATCATCCAGGGCATCGCCAAGCGCCTCGACTTCAGCGACGACTGCGTCATCGCCGAGGACATCGTCTACTCCGGCAACACCTCGGCGGCTTCGGTGCCGCTGGCGTTGTCGAAGTTGGTACAAACTGGCAAGATCGCCTCCGGCGCCCCGATCCTCCTGTTCGGGTTCGGCGGCGGGCTCACCTATGCCGGGCAAGTCATCCGCTGCCCGTAATTATCGAGAGGAATACACACATGTCTCGTGACGAGATCCGCGAAGGGCTGTCCGACATTCTCGAAGAGGTCGCGGGCGTCAATCCCGACGACGTCGCCGACGGCAAGTCCTTCACCGACGACCTGGACGTCGACTCACTGGCGATGGTCGAGGTCGTGGTCGCCGCCGAGGAGAAGTTCGGCGTCAAGATTCCCGATGACGAGGTCGCCAACCTGAAGACCGTCGGCGACGCCGTCTCCTACATCGAAAAGGGTTAATGTGACTGAGGTAGTCGTCACCGGGCTCGGCGCGACTACCCCGCTCGGCGGGGACGTGGCGTCGACCTGGGAAGCCCTCGTCGCCGGGAAGTCCGGCGTCAACGCTCTCGAAGAGGAGTGGGCGCGGGATCTCCCGGTGCGCATCGCCGCCCAATTGGCCGTCGAGCCCTCCGAGGTCCTGCCTCGGATCCGGCTGCGTCGCCTCGACCGCTCCGAGCAGATCGCGCTCATCGCCTCCCAGCAGGCCTGGGACGACGCGGGCTTGAGCGACGACCTCGACTCCGAACGCCTCGGCGTGGTGTTCGGGTCCGGCATCGGCGGCGCCCTGACCCTGCTCGAACAGGACGACATCCTGGAGGAGAAGGGGCCGCGGCGGGTCTCGCCGTACACCGTGCCCATGCTCATGCCCAACGGCCCGGCGGCCGTCGTCGGCCTGGAGTTCCGCGCGAAGGCCGGGGTCCACGCCCCGACCAGCGCCTGCGCCACCTCGGCCGAGGCGATCTCGTGGGCGGCCGACATGATCCGCGTCGGTCGCGCCGACGTCGCCATCGCCGGCGGCGCCGAAGCGGTCATCGGCGGCCTGCCGATGGCCGGGTTCGCGTCCATGAAGGCGATGTCGACCCGCAACGACGACCCCGAGCGGGCCTCGCGGCCCTGGGATCGCGACCGCGACGGCTTCGTCATGGGCGAGGGCGCCGGCGCGCTGGTGCTCGAGCGCCGCGAGCACGCCGAGGCCCGCGGGGCGACGATCTACGCGGTCGTGGCCGGTTCGGGCCTGACATCGGACGGCTTCGACATCGTGCAGCCGGACCCGGAGTGCAACGGCGGCGGGCGCGCCATGCGCGCCGCCATCAAGCAGGCCGGGATCGATCCGAAGAGCATCGGGCACGTCAACGCCCACGCGACGTCGACGCCGGTCGGCGACATGGCCGAGGTCAAGGGCGTCAAGCGCGAGATCGGCGAGCACGTGGTCCTGACCGGGACCAAGTCGATGACCGGGCACCTGCTCGGCGGGGCCGGCGCGGTCGAGTCGATCGCGACGATCATGGCGATCCACGACGGGGTCATCCCGCCGACGATCAACCTCGACAACCCGGACCCGGACCTGGACCTGGACGTGGCGGCGAACGAGGCCCGCAAGATGGACCTCGACGCCGCGATGAACACCGGCTTCGGCTTCGGCGGCCACAACGCCGCGGTCTTGTTCGCGAAGCCGTAGGCGGAGTGGACTTGAAGCGGAGCACGAAGCCGTAGTCTCGGCGAACGTCACCGGGCCCCATCGTTTCGCGATGGGGCCCTTGCAGTATCCGAACCGGCCGCTATGACTTCGGTCACTTGCTCGGGACTCGCCCCGAGGTACCTCACGCACCGCCGGAAGGTCGGACGCCGGCATGACTCCAGGTCCGCCCGGGAATTCATACACTGAGGGCGAAACCGACAACCACCTACCGAGACCCGAGCGCAAGGGAGCCCTCCCGTGTTCACCACGCCCGCCCAGACCGTCGCCCCGCCGGGGCCGGCCTCCCTCGGCCCGATGTCCCGCGGCGAACGCTCGCTCGCCCCCGACATCGCCCGCGGCGGCCTGCTGCTGTTCATCGCCATCGCCAACGTCGCGGTGCACCTCTCCGGTCACATGATCGACGACTACACCCACTTCGCCGACTCCTCGACCGCCGACCGCGTCGCCCTCTTCCTCGAGCAGCTGTTCGCGGCGGAGCGGTCCCGTCCGATGTTCGCGATCCTCTACGGCTTCGGCATGGCGGTCATGGCCTCGCGCATGTTCGGCCGCGGCATGGAGGCCAAGGGCGTGCGCAAGGTCCTGCGCCGCCGCTCCTGGTGGCTGGTCCTGCTCGGCCTGCTGCACGCGATGTTCCTGTTCTACGGCGACATCCTCGCGCCCTACGGCGCCACCGGTCTGATCGCGCTGTTCTTCGTCCACCTCTCGACCAAGGCGCTCAAGCGCTGGCTGTGGGGCACCGGCGTGTACGTGGTGCTGGTCGGCACCCCGGTCCTCGCGTTCATGTACAGCGTCGGCGCGGGAGCCGACACCGGACTCGACATGCCGGCCTACGCGGTCCAGCTCGTGTTCGGCGCGATCGCCTCGGTCACCGGCATGCTCGCCTTCACGGTGCTGATGCTGTTCGTGCCGCTGGTGATCGTCGGCATGATGATCCAGCGCGGCGGCTGGATCGACCACCCCGAACGGCACCTGCCGCAGCTGCGCCGCGTCTTCGTCTCGGGCATGGTCGTCAATGTCGCCAGCGCGATGCCGGTGGCGCTGGTCGGGCTCGGCGCCTGGCACCCGCCGACCGTGGTCTTCCAGGGAACGCTGCTGCTGACGCTGCTCGGCGGCATGTACGCCGGCCTGGGCTACGTCTGCGGCTTCGCCCTGCTGGCCCACCGCTGGCGCGCCCGCGGGCGCGCCGGCGTCCCCGGTGCGCTCGCCGCGGTCGGGGAGCGATCGCTGACGTGCTACCTGGCGCAGTCGATCATCATGGCCCCGCTGCTGGCCGTGTGGGGCCTCGGGCTCGGCGACGGCATGGGCTACCTGACCGCCTACGGCGTCGCCGCCGGCACCTGGCTGCTGACGGTGCTGCTGGCGGTGTTCATGGCCAAGCGCGGATGGCGCGGCCCGTTCGAGGTGCTCCTGCGCCGACTGACCTACGGTCCCGAGCGGGCGGCGTGACACAATACGCGCGTGCATGTGAGGCAGACTCCGTTCCGTCTGCTGCGGGCCGCGGTGTTCGCAGCGGTGTCGGTGTCCGCCTCGGCGCTGCTCCACGTGTGGGGCGGCGGGGCCGCGCCTCGGCCCGATTACTTCACCGCCGCGCTGGCATTGGCCTTCATCGCCGCGTTCGCGGCCGGGGGCCGCCAGCGCGGTTTCGCCGTTCTGGTGCCGCTGTGCCTGCTGGCGCAGTGGGGTCTCCACGAGGTCTTCTCGCAGGGTGTGGCCGCCGCGGTCCACCATCACGGCGGGCCGGCCGTGAGCATGCTGCTGGTCCACGCCGCGGCCGCGCTCGCCCAGGCCTCGTGGCTGGCGAGGGGCGAGGCGGGCTTGGCGGCGCTGCTCGATCTGCTCACGCTGTTCTTCGCGCGGGTCCTGCGCCTGCGCTTCGGCCGGGCGGTCGTCGCGGTCCGTCCGCGCGTCCTGCGTTCGAGCGCGAGGCGGCTGCGGTCGCTCGAGCCGGTCCCGGACGCGATCTCGCGGCGCGGTCCGCCCGCGTTCACTCTCTGATCCCTGTTCCTTCCCCCTGATCATCGGCGCCACTGCGCGCCGTTCCCCAGAGAGTGAGTCATGTCCGAACAACGTTCTCGGGCTGCCGTGCGGCAGCTCCTCCTCCGGCTGCATTTCTACGCCGGCGTCCTCATCGCCCCGTTCTTGGTCGTCGCGGCCCTCACGGGGCTGCTCTACGCCGCCTCCTACGAAGTGGAGGACGCGCTCTACGACGAGCTGCGCACCGTCGACGACGTCGGCGGCGAGCGCCTGCCGTTGTCCGAGCAGGTCCGTGCCGCTTCCGAGGCCCGCCCCGACTGGACCGTCACCGGCGTGCGCCCCGCGTTCGAAGACGAGGACGCCGCGCAGGTCCTCTTCGACGACGGCGCCGTGCGCGAGTCCGGCGCGGTCGCGGTGGTGTACGTCGATCCTTACACCGGTGCGGTGCAAGGCGATGCGACGAGCTACGGCAGCTCCCACGCGGGGCCGTTCCGTGAGTGGGTCGCGACCTTCCACCGCACGCTCCATCTCGGCGAGGTCGGCCGCTCTTACAGCGAGCTGGCGGCCAGCTGGCTGTGGGTGATCGTCTTGGCGGGCGCCGTGCTGTGGCTGACGCGCCGGCGCCGTCCCGGTGCGCTGCTGTGGCCCCGTCGCGGCGCGGCCGGTCGAGCCCGTTCGCTGTCCTGGCATGCCCCGGTCGGCCTGTGGCTGGCCGTGGTGCTGCTGTTCTTGTCGGCGACGGGCCTGACGTGGTCGCGGTTCGCCGGGGAGCACATCACCGAGCTGCGCGCTCAGCTCGATTGGTCGACGCCGGCGCTGACCGTCGGCGCCGGGGAGCACGAGGCCCACGAGGGCCACGGGCACGACCACGGCGCCCCGGTGGCTTCGGCGGTCGATTCGGTGGACGCGGTCTATGAGGCGGCGCGTGCGGCGGGGCTGGAGGGGCCGCTCCAGTTGACGCTGCCGGCCGGCGCCGGCGGCGAGTTCGCCGTAGCCGAGACGCAGCGGTCGTTCCCGGTGCGGCAGGACGCGATCGCGGTCGCGCTCGACGAGTCCGGCGGCGCCGAGGTCACCGAGACGCTGCCGTTCGCCGACTGGCCGTTCATGGCGCAGGCGGCGAACGTGTTCATCGCCGCGCACATGGGTCTGCTGTTCGGCCTGGTGAACCAGCTGCTGCTGGCGGCGGCGATGCTGGCGTTCCTGTCGGTGATCTTCCTGGGTTACCGCATGTGGTGGCAGCGCCGCGGCAAGGACGCCGCGCTCGGGCGGCCGTACCCGCGCGGCGCTCTGCGGCGGCTCCCGTGGTGGCTGGTCGCGCTCGCGGTTCCGGTGATCGCGGTGATCGGCTGGTTCATGCCCCTGTTCGGTGTGCCGCTGCTGGTGTTCCTGGTCGTAGACGTCCTCATCGGTCAGTGGCGGCGGCGCCGCCCCTCGGGCGATGACGCCCCTCCGGGCGAGGGCGTCACGCGCCGGACCGCGCTCGGGGCGGCGAGCGCCACCGCGGCGATCGCCGGAGGCGTGGGATACGTCGTCGGCTCGGACCACGAGCACGAGGGCGAGGCGCACGACCACGCCGCGGGCGCCGAGTCGTTCTACGGTGAGCGCCAGGGCGGGATCGCCACGCCGATGCAGGCGCATGCGGTGTTCGCGGCGTTCGACCTGGCCGACGGAGCGAGCGCGGCGGGGCTGCGGGGCCTCATGGAGGACTGGTCGGATACGGCCGCGGCGCTGACGCGCGGTGAGGCGCCGCCGAAGGCCGGTTCCGACACGGCGGAGCATTTCGACGCGGAGGCGGTCGCGGCCGGGCTCGACCCGGCGCGGCTCACCGTCACGTTCGGTTTCGGTCCGGCGCTGTTCGGGAAGACGGGTCTGGGCTCGGCCCAGCCGGCGAAGCTGGTGGAGCTGCCCGAGTTCGACGGTGACCAGCTCGTTGCGGCCTGGTCGGGCGGGGATCTGCTCGTCCAGATCTGCGCCGACGATCAGCAGGTGGCGGCGAACGCGTTCCTGGAGCTGCGCAAGCGCGCGGCCGGCGTCGGGACGCTGACGTGGGTGCAGCAGGGTTTCTCGTCGGCCCCGGCAGACGGCGGCACCCCCCGCAACCTGTTGGGCTTCAAGGATGGCAGCCTCAATCCCCAACTCGGGAGCGCGGACTTCGACGCGCGTGTGTGGGCCCGCGACTCGGAGCCGGACTGGTTCGAGGGCGGCACCTATCTGGTGTTCCGCAAGATCCGCATGAAGCTGCCGAACTGGAGCATGGCGACGGCCGAGGAGCAGCACCTGTCGATCGGGCGCGACCGCGACACGGGCGCGCCGCTCAGCGGCGGCGGGGAGTTCGACCACCCGGACTTCGAGGCGCTCGACGCCTCGGGGCTGCCGGCGGTCCCGGCCGATTCGCATGTGGCGGTGACGCACAACGCGCCGATGTTCCGGCGCGGCTACAACTACGATTACGGGTTCCTGACGCAGGGGGACGTCACTTCGGACGCGGCCGGCCACGAGCACGCACCGGGGACGGCCGACCACGGACACGAGGAGCGCCCCTACGACGCGGGACTGCTGTTCGCGTCGTTCCAGGCCGACCCGTCGGCGTTCATCGAGACGCAGGAGCAGATGGCCGCCTCCGACCGGCTGATGGAGTTCATCGTCGCCGAGGGCAGCGCGATCTTCGCGGTGCCGCCGGGTGCGTCCGAGGGCGGCTTCGTCGGCGAGGGCCTGTTCGGCCGCTGAGGCGTCCGGCCGTCTCCCGGTGCCCGGGAGGCGGCGGCTCCGGCCTCAGAGCACGGTGGGCCTGGCGGCGCCGATCTGGGCATACCAGATGCAGAAGACCATGATCGTCCAGATCTTGCGCGCGTGGTCGTGGCCGTCGCGGTGCTCGCGCAGGAGGCGGCGGGCGTATTCGAGGTCGAGGAGGTGGCCGCAGCCGCTCTGCGCGAGCAGCTGGTCGACCCACTCGAACAGCGGTCCGGCCAGCCACTGCCGGTGCGGGGTGGGGAAGCCCATTTTGGGCCGTTCCACGATCGCCGGCGGCACGATCTTCTCCACGGCCCGTCGCAGCGCGACCTTCGTCTGGGTGCCGCTCAGGCGGTGCTCGGCGGGGATGCGCGAGGCCACCTCCCACACGCCCCGGTCGAGGAACGGGACGCGGACTTCGAGGCTGTGCGCCATGGACATGCGGTCGGCCTTGACGAGGATGTCGCCCCGCATCCAGGTGTGCAGGTCGAGGTACTGCATGCGGGTGGCCGGGTCGAGGTGCGCGGTCTCCTCCCAGTAGCGCCCGGTGATGTCGCGGTGGTCGGAGGCGGGGTGGCGCAGCAGGGCGGTCTTGGCCTCGTCGGTGAAGATCTTGGCGTTGCCGATGAAGCGCTCCTCGATCTCGGCGGTGCCGCGTTCGAGGAAGCTTTTACCCTTGGCCCCTTCGGGGAGGGCGCGAGAGGCACGGCGCAGCAGGTGCTTGGCCGAATCGGGCAGCGCGGTGACCGGGCGCAGCGAGCGCGGCTCGTGGTAGATGGTGTAGCCGCCGAACAGCTCGTCGGCGCCTTCGCCGCCGAGGGCGACGGTGACGTGCTCGGCGGCTTTCTTCGCGACGAAGTACAGCGGCACCAGGGCCGGGTCGGCGACCGGGTCGTCGAGGTGCCAGACGATCTTGGGCAGCTCGGTGATGACGTCGTGGAACGAGATCGGGGCCGGGATGTTCACCACGCCCAATTCGGCCGCGGACTGGGCGGCGATGTCGAGCTCGTCGGCCAGTCCCGGGTCGGTGAACTGGGCGGTGAAGGTGAGGATGTCGGGGTTGACCTCGCGGGCGAGGGCGACGATGGCGGTGGAGTCGATGCCGCTGGAGAGCAGCGCGCCGACCGGGACGTCCGAGCGCATGTGGATCCGCACCGACTCGCGCAGGGCCTCGGCGATCTCGGTGTGGAGCCGCTCGGGGTCGCTGATGCGGCCGGGGCGGAACATGGGCTGGAAGTAGCGCTGCGGCCTGGGCTTGGCACCGGGGCGGAACAGCGCGAAGTGCCCCGCTTCGAGCCGGGTGATGCCCCTGTGGAGTGTTCCGGGTTCGGGAGGGTACTGGAAGGTGACGTAGTGTCCCAGCGCCTCGGTGTCGACCGCGTCGGGAGAGCCGATGCCCGGCAGCGCCTTCTTCTCGCTCGCCAGCCACAGCGCCCCGCCGGACTCGGTCCAGTACAGCGGTTTGATGCCGAACGGGTCGCGCGCGGCGAAGAGGAGGTCGGCGTCGTGGTCGTAGAGGACGAACGCGAACATGCCGCGCAGGCGGTGGACGACGTCGGGCCCCCAGTGGCGGTAGCCGGCGAGGATGACCTCGGTGTCGCCGCGGGTCTCGAAGGCGGCGCCGAACTCGCGGACGAGCTCGTCGCGCAGCTCGAGGTAGTTGTAGATCTCGCCGTTGAAGACGATGCTCAGGCGGTCGCCGTCGCGTCGCATCGGCTGGTGGGAGCCGGCCACGTCGATGATCGACAGGCGCTTGAAACCCATGCGGACACTCGGTCCCTCGGGGTCGACCGCGGTCTCGTCGGGGCCTCGGTGGTGGAGCATTTCGAGCAGTTCGGCGAGGGCCGGTCCGCCGGGGTCGGCTTCGGCGCTGACTCGGACGACGAATCCGCACATGGAGCGCTCCTATGAAGTCGTAGGGTGTGGTGTCTTCATGTTGAATCGGCGCGGAGCCGATTGCGCCCCTCGAAGGTCTCCGGTCGGGCTCCGACCGGCATCGGGGGTCTACGCCGGTCGATGTGGGTGGTTGTCGGCCACTCGTCGGCGGCGGCCCTCCAGTCGGCTGGAATCCGCCCGCCGTGTGGACCCGGTGTTCACCGGGTAACGGATGCAGCCGGGGTGTACATCGTGAGTATGGTTCTAGGGTCTTCCCATGAGAGGAGGTCCAGCGCCAGTGATCCGCGTCCTCATCGTCGACGACGAGGCCCTCATCCGCTCGGGCTTCAGCTACATCCTCAATACGGCCGACGACATCGAGGTCGTCGACGCGGTCTCGGGCGGCGAGGCGATCGACAAGATCATCTCCCTGAGGCCCGACGTGGTCCTGCTCGACATCCGCATGCCGGACGTCGACGGCCTCACCATCCTCAAGCGCTTGCGGGACGTGTCCAGGCCGCCGATCACCTCCGTGCTCACGACCTTCGACACCGACGAGTACGTCGACGCCGCGCTCCGGCTGGGCGCCTCGGGTTTCCTGCTCAAGGACACCGACCCCGAACACCTGGTCCACCAGGTGCGCTCCCTCATGGCCGAGGGATCGGCGCTGTCGGGCAAGATCACCCAGACGATCATCGCCGGCTACCTTTCGGGCGCGGCGAACACCGCGAGCGATCCGCTCGTCGAGCAGCTCACCGAGCGCGAGCGCGACATCCTGGTCCGCATCGCCCAGGGCAAGTCCAACGGCGAGATCTCCGCCGAGGTGTTCCTGGGAATCGGCACCGTCAAAGACCACGTCAGCTCCATCTTCGGCAAGCTCGGCGTCGCCAACCGCGTCCAGGCCGCGCTCGTGGCCGAACGGGCCGGGCTCCTCGGTTCGGAGCACGAGCGGTGAGGCTCGAGACGCTGCCGCAGTGGTTCTTCGACGCCACCGTGATGGCCGTGGCCGTCGTCCACCTGGCACTCGTCATCGACCTGCAGAACCAGCCGCTGGCGTCCTTCGCGATGGTCGCGGTCGCGGCGCTGCTGTTCCGCAGGCAGGCGCCCCTGGCGGTCTTCCTGATCACCCTGCCGCCGGCCGTCTGGGTCGGCGAGAAGGTGGCCTCGATGCTGGCGCTGTACGCCCTCGCCTACCGGACGCGGCGCACATGGCTCACCGTGAGCGCGACCATCCTGCTCACGGCCTGCTTCGTGGTCTGGTCCATCGGCATCCCGGCCCACCTGCAATACGACGATCCGTACGGGCCGGCCGTGCCCGAACTGCTCGACTACGCGTTCGCGAACGACTACGCGATCCGCGGGCACCTGTACTACGTGCTCGTGGCCGCCGTCCCCGCGATCCTCGGCTACCTCCAGCGAACCCGCCGCGACCTGGCGGTACGGCTGTGGGAGATCACCGAGGCACGCGAACACGAGCAGCTGCTGCTGACCCAGCATGCGCTGGCCGCCGAGCGGGCGCAACTGGCGCGCGAGATGCACGACGTGGTCTCGCACCAGGTCAGCCTCATCGCGGTCCAGGCCGGCGTGCTCCAACTGCAGACGAAGGAGACGGAGACCAAGCAGTTGGCCTCGACGATCCGGCAGGTCAGCGTGAAGACGCTCGAAGAGCTGCGGCATATGGTGCGGGTGCTGCGGGCCTCGGGCGTGAAGACCACCGAGCTCGCCCCGCAGCCGACGATCGGCGCTCTGAAGGAGCTGGTCGACGGGAGCGGCATCGAGGCGTGCCTGGCGGTGGACCCGCTGCCGGAGATCGATCCGCCGCTGCAGCGAGCGATCTACCGGACCGTGCAGGAGGGCCTCACCAACGTCCGCAAGCACGCCCCCGGAGCGAAGGCGTCGGTGCGCGTCGCTATGGGCGGCGACGATCTGGCGGTCGAGGTCGTGAACACGGCCTCGAAGCGGCCGTCGGTCGAGCTGCCGAGCTCCCAGTACGGGCTCATGGGCCTGCGCCAGCGCGCCGAGCTGCTGGGCGGCGCGATCGACTACGGCCCGACCGAGGACGACGGCTGGCGGCTGCGGATGCGGCTGCCGCTCGCGGTCACCAGCGCCGACCGGTGAGGCGTTCGTAGGCGTCGACGTAGCGCTGGCGCGTGGCCTCGACGACGTCGTCGGGGATCTCGGGCGCGTCGCCGGAGTCGGGCTTCCAGCCGGTCGACTTGGCCCAGTCGCGGACGTACTGCTTGTCGAAGGACGGCTGAGACCGGCCGGGCCTCCACCGCTCGGCGTCCCAGAACCGGGAGGAGTCCGAGGTGAGGATCTCGTCGGCCAGCCGGAGCGTGCCGCTCGCGTCGGTCCCGAACTCGAGCTTGGTGTCGGCGATGATGATCCCGCGTTCGGCGGCGATCTCGGCGCCGCGGCGGTACACCTCGAGGGTCAGGTGGCGGACCTGCTCGGCCGGCTCGGTGCCGAGGTCGGCGCTCATGCGCTCGAAGGTGATCGGCTCGTCGTGGTCGCCCACGGCCGCCTTGGTGGTGGGCGTGAAGATCGGCCCGGGCAGCCGCGAGCCGTCGACGAGGCCGCCGGGCAGCTCGATGCCGCAGACCGCGCCGGTGGCGTTGTATTCGGCCAGGCCGGAGCCGGTGAGGTAGCCGCGTGCGATGGCCTCGACGGGCACCATGTCGAGGCGCATGACGCGCAGGGCCCGGCCGGCGAACTCGGCGGGCACGTCGTCGGCGGAGAGGACGTGGTTGGGGACGAGGTCGCCGAGGGCCTCGAACCACCACAGGCTCAAGGCCGTCAGCAGCGCGCCCTTCTCGGGGATCTCCGTGGGCAGGACGACGTCGAAGACGCTGACACGGTTGGAGGCCACGAGAATGAGGTCGTCGCCGTCGGCGTAGAGGTCGCGGACCTTGCCCTGGTAAATGAGTTCCACCACGTCATTACAGCAGCAGGGCGCACCGGCGATGTCGCTTCGGCGAGGCGGCTGTGCCGAGCGACACCTGCCGTCCGCGGCGGTCGCGGCGTAGGCTGGTGCGGTGACTTCCGAACAGCCCAAGGGACGCCGGATGCTGCGCCTCGAAGCGCGCAACGCCGAGACCCCGATCGAGAAGAAACCCTCCTGGATCAAGGTCAAGGCCAAGACCGGCCCGGAATACACCGAACTGCGCAGCCTCGTCAAAAGCGAGGGCCTGCACACCGTCTGCCAGGAAGCCGGCTGTCCCAACATCTACGAATGCTGGGAGGACCGGGAGGCGACCTTCCTCATCGGCGGCTCGCAGTGCACCCGACGCTGCGACTTCTGCCAGATCGACACCGGCAAGCCCTCGCCGCTCGACCGCCTCGAGCCGATGAAGGTCGCCGACTCGGTCAAGACGATGGGCCTGAAGTACGCCACGGTCACCGGCGTCGCCCGCGACGACCTCGAGGACGGCGGCGCCTGGCTCTACGCCGAGACCGTCCGCCAGATCCACAAGGCGATCCCCGGCTGCGGCGTCGAGCTGCTCATCCCCGACTTCAACGCCGAGCCCGAGCAGCTCGCCGAGGTCTTCTCCTCGCGCCCGGAGGTGCTGGCGCACAACGTCGAGACGGTCCCGCGCATCTTCAAGCGGATCCGACCGGCGTTCACCTACGAGCGCTCGCTCGGGGTCATCACCCGCGCCCGCGAGGACGGCCTGGTCACCAAGTCGAACCTCATCCTCGGCATGGGCGAGACCCGCGAGGAGATCTCGCAGGCGCTGCGCGACCTCTACGAGGCCGGCTGCGAGCTCATCACCATCACCCAGTACCTGCGCCCGACCAAGCGCCACCACCCGGTGGACCGCTGGGTCAAGCCCGAGGAGTTCGTGGAACTGTCGGCCGAAGCCGAGGAGATCGGTTTCGCCGGCGTCATGAGCGGTCCGCTCGTGCGCTCCTCCTACCGGGCCGGGCGGCTGTACCGGCAGGCGGTCGATGCGCGCGCCGAAGCCCCCTCGGCCAAGCTCGCGAGCCGTTGATCACCCCTCCCGTCATGGCCGAGGTCGCACCGTAGACTTGAGAACATGGCAAAGCAGCAGGAGAAAGAGACATTCGGGTCGAGACTGAAGACCATCGGTCTGGCCATCAAGTTCACGACGCAGCGGGACAAATGGTTCCTGCCGCTCGAGGCCGCCGCCATTCTGCTGCCGTTCATCGTCATCACGGCCTTGGTGATCTTCGCGCGGTTCTCGCTGCTGTGGTACGTCAGCGCGGTGTTCATCGCGCTGCTCGCCGGCATGATCGTGCTGAACGTGCGCACGAGCAAGGTCGTGAACCGCGAGGCGGTCGGCAAGCCCGGCGCCGCTTACGCGCTCATCGACGGCATGCGCGGCTGGCACGTGACCGCGGGCGTCGCGGCGGTCTCCGAGACGCAGATGGTGCACCGCGCGGTCGGCAAGCCCGGGGTGGTGCTGCTGGGCGAGGGCGGCGGCAAGGCGCGCAAGCTCTTGGGCCAGGAGAAGAAGCGGATCTCGCGGGTGGTCGGCTCGACGCCGATCTACACCTTCATGGTCGGCGAGACGGCGAACGACGACTTCTCGGTGACCGAGGTGCGCAAGCGGCTGACGAAGCTGCCCAAGAACATCGACGCCAAATCCGCCAACCATGTCGCCAAGCGCCTCGATGCGATGGGCATGGGCATGGCGATCCCGAAGGGGCCGATCCCCACCAGTGCGAACGCCGGCAAGGCGGCGCGGCGCGCGATGCTGCGCGGACGCTGAGGCGCGGCAGCCCGAAGAGACTCGAACGGGCCGCGCTCCGCCGTTGTACGGCTTGCAAGCTTCGCCGTCGGTGTGCGTGGCCCGTATTCGTTCGTATACGGAGTTCTGCTCAGAACGTGTCGCCGTTCTGCTCAGAACGTGTCGCCGCTGTCGCGGCGGCGCCTCCAGCGCTCTTCCATGCGGGAGGTGAAACCACCCGGTTTCGGGGCCTTCGAGCCGCCGCTTCCGGTGGTGCGGGTCGCCTTGCCGTCGACGGCCTTCAGCTTGCCGGTGGTGCCGCGGCGCTGTGCCCAGAGCCCGATGATCAGGCCGCCGAACATGAGCACCGCGCCGATCGGGGCGCCCCACTGCGCGGCGCCGGCGATCACGGTGCCGATGACGACGCCGATGCCGATGACGGAGACGATCCCGGCGATGATGAGCCTGCGCCGGGTGACATGCGCCGGGTCGTGGGCGCGCACAGCAGAGGCGAACTGCGGGTCTTCGGACAAGGACTGCTCGATTTCTTCGAACAGGCGTTGTTCGTGGTCGGAGAGCGGCACGACACTCCTCCTGCACTAGTCTCGGCGGGCCCGGCGCCATGTCGACGGGCCTAGGTGCTTGTGGTTCAAGTCTACGAGGCTTTCGCCCAAGGCGGAAGGCAGTTCGTCCGTGAATCTGTCCGTTCTCACCTTAGTGAGCCTGGATACCCGCGGACCTCGATCCTAACCGTTGCCGCGGGCGTTCCGACGGGTGTCTACTCACGATCGGAGCGCCGCAGCCTGCCGGCCGACCGGACCGCCCCCTTGCCGAATTTCGCGGCGGCCACGTCGATCGCCGTCTCGATATCGCGCCAGCCGTGTTCGGGCTCGTCGAGGGCCACCTGACGGCCGACGGCGGCGGCCTCGACGAGGTGGTCGAGGCGCACACCGATGAGTCGGACCGGCGCGGTGGCGGCGGCGTCGGCGAGCTCGCGGGCGGCCGCGTGGATCTCGTGGCCGACGTCCGTCGGCGCCGGGAGCATGCGCGAGCGGGTGATGGTGCGGAAGTCGCCGAAGCGGATCTTCACCGTGACGCCGCGCCCGGCCCAGCCGGCGGCGCGGGCCCGGGAGGCGACCTTGCGCGACAGTTCGAGCAGCGTCGGACCCCAGACGCCGGCGTCCGGCGCGTCGTGGCCGAACGTGGTCTCGTTGCTGATGGACTTCTCGACGCGTTCGGGCCGGACCGGTCGCGGATCGATGTTCCGCGAGAGCGCGTACAGATGTTCGGCCGAAGCGGTGCCGACGGTGGCGGCGAGGCGGTCGACCGGGAGGCGCGCGATGTCGCCCACGGTGCGCATCCCGAGGCGCTCGAGTTTCTGTCCGGTCTTCTCCCCGATGCCCCACACGGCGCGGATGGGGAGGCGGTGGAGGAACGACAGTTCGTTCTCGCGAGGGACGACGCCGAGCCCGTCGGGTTTGGCGTGCTCCGAGGCGAGCTTCGCGAGGAACTTGGTGGAGGCGATGCCGACGGTGCAGGTGATGCCGTGCTCGGCCCGGACGCGGGCCTTGATCGAGCGGGCGATCTCGCCCGGGGAGCCGATGAGGCGGCGGGCGCCGGAGACGTCGAGGAAGGCCTCGTCGACCGAGATCGGCTGGACGTGCGGGGTGAACTCCCGGAAGATCGCCATGACCGCGCGCGAGACCTCGCCGTAGGAGGTGGTGGGCTTCATGAACACGCCGTTCGGGCAGCGGCGGCGAGCGACGGCGGTGGGCAGTGCGGAGTGCACGCCGTACTCGCGGGCCTCGTAGGAGGCCGCGGCGACGACGCCGCGCGGGCCGAGCCCGGCGATGATGACGGGTTTGCCGCGCAGCGACGGATCCCGGGCGATCTCCACGGACGCGAAGAAGGCGTCCATATCGACGTGCATAATCCCCAGACCCTCATCGGACAAATCAGGACCGATGTACGCGCTGAGATCACTGGCCACGTCCGAATCGTAGCCGCGGGGTCCGACACCCGGGCCGCTCATCCGGTCCGGTACGACCACAGCGGGACCGCCATCTCCGCCGCCGTCAGGCCGCCGTGCTGGCCGATGAGGCGCGCGACATGCGGCGGCTCGCCCTCGACGCCGACGACCGCGAACGTGTCGCGGCAGGCCACGACCAGGTCCCCCACCCGTTCGCGGTTGGCGGCCGTCACCTCGGGCCCGAACCAGCCGCGGGCGATCGCCTCGTCGCGCCCGACGATCTCGGCCCTGCCGGCGACGGCCTCGCTCCAGGCGGCGTCGACGTCCTCGACCGCGCCGTCCTCGACGTAGAGGTAGCGCATGCGCCCGTCGCCGGCGACGGCCTCGACCCCCCAGAGCAGCTCGGGGCGCTCGTCGACGTGGAGGCGCTCGGTCAGGTTGACCATCCCGTGGTCGGCGGTGACCATGAGCGCCGTGTCCCGGGGCAGGTACGTGATCAGATCGTCGATGGTCTTGGCGACCGCCGCGACGGCGTCGAGCCACTCGACCGAGCCGATGCCGTAGAAGTGCCCGGCGGTGTCGACGTTCGGCAGATAGGCGTAGACGAGGGTGCGGTCGCCGCGCGCCAGAGCGCCGATCGTCTCGGCGGCGACCTCGGTGGGCGTGGCGGCGGGCAGCCAATCGGCGCCGCGGTAGATGGCCCTGGTCAGGCCGGTGGCGCGGAAGGCGCCGTCGGAGACGACCGAGCAGACCACGCCGTCGGCGACGGCGCGCTCGAAACACGTCGGCATCGGCTGCCAGGTCTCCGGGTCGGGACTGCCCTCCCAGCGGATGTGGGTGACGAGGTCGCCGGAGTCGGGGACGCGGACGGTGAAGCCGATGATCCCGTGCCGGCCCGGCGGGATGCCGCAGGCGAGCGAGGCCAGGCTGATCGGGGTGGACGAAGGGACGGTGGCGGTGATGGGCGCGAGGGTGCCGATCTCGCCGTTGTGGATGGCCTCGACGGTGGCGCTTGCCTGGGCGGCCTGGCGCAGCAGGTGGTAGCCGAAGCCGTCGAGCAGGAGCACGGCCACGCGCCGGACGCCGTCGAGCTCGGCCGGACGCAGCGGCATATGACCGTCGCCGCTTGGAACGCCGAGGGCCGCAAGAGCGGCGGGCATGACGTCGGCGAGTGTGCCGGTGCCGTAGGCGGGCTGGAGCGCCTCCAGCGAGCTGGTCAAGTGCGGGCTCGAACGCATGGCCCGAGGCTAGCCGGTCGCGTGAACGCACGGCCACAGGACATGGCCGCCACCGCTCGGGGACGGCCGCCGTCCGCGAACCGACCGTGCTTCGTTGTGCCCGAGACTCGGTGATCACCTCCGAGGCCGTGCGGGACTCGCGCCGGCGCGGTGTCCGGAATGTTCCGCGGTCAGGGCTCGGGGATGTCGAGGCCGCTGCGGTAGGCGATCGCCACCAGTCCGGCGCGGTCGCGAGCCTCGAGCTTGGCCAGGAGCCGGCCGACGTGGGTGCGGACGGTGGCGGGGCTGATGAACAGGTGCCGGCCGATCTCGTCGTTCGTCAAGCCGGTGGCCACCCAGCGCAGGATCTCCATTTCGCGCTCGGTCAGCTCCCCGAGCCTCGCGTGGGGCCTGGCAGGGCCGGTGCGGCCCTCGGCGTAGGCGTCGATGACCTTGCGGGTCACGTCCGGCGACAGCAGCGAGTCGCCCGCGGCGGCGAGGCGGACGGCCTTGAGGATCTCGGCGGGGTCGGTGTCCTTCATGACGAACCCTGCCGCGCCGCCCGAGAGTGCCTCGAAGATGTAGGAGTCGATCTCGAAGGTGGTCATCATCACCACGCGGGTGCCGTCCAACTTGGAGTCGCGACTGATGCGGCGCAGGACTTCGAGGCCGTCGAGGCCGGGCATGCGGATGTCGAGCAGGGCCACGTCGGGTTCGATCTCGCGGATGAGCGCCCACGCCTGTTCCCCGTCGGTGGCCTCGGCGGCGAGCCGCAGGTCGGGCTCGTCGGCGATGAGGGTGCGCAGGGCCATGCGGATGAGACTCTGATCGTCGGCGACGACGAGTTCGATCATGCGCTCGCCTCCTCTCGGTGCGGCTTGCGATCCCTCATTGAGGACTGTGGGCGTAGGGGAGCTCGGCGTGGACGGCGAAGCCGCCGCCGGTGGCGGGGCCGGCGTTGAAAGCGCCGCCGTGGGCGCCGATCCGTTCCATCATCCCGGCGATGCCCTGGCCGAGGCGGCCGGGGTCGACCTCGCCGCCGCGGCCGTCGTCGGTGACGTCGATGGCGAGCGCCCCCGCGCCGCAGCCGAGCCGGACCGTGGCCCGGGAGGCGCCGGAGTGACGGATGACGTTCGTCAGCGCCTCTTGGACGACGCGGTAGGCCGTGGAGGCGATCCGGGTGGGCACGGACTCGGGATCGCCCTCGATCCGGCAGTCGACCTCGAGGCCGCCTCTGCGGACGTCGTCGACGAGGACCGGGACGTCGACGAGGGAGAACGCGGGGCGCAGCTCCGGCTGCTCGCCGTGGCGCAGGGGCACCAGGGTGGCGCGCAGGTCGTCCAGGGCGCGCGAGGAGCTGTCGCGGATGGCCCGCAGGTGCTCGAGCACGCCCGGCGCAGCGTCGGGCCGCTTCTCCAGCACGTGAAGCGCCACGCCGGCGTTCATGCTGACGACGGCGAGGCTGTGCCCGACGACGTCGTGGATCTCGCGGGCCATCGCGACGCGCTCCTCGGCGCGGTGGCGTTCGCGGTTCGCGGCCACGGCCTGGGCGCGGGCGTTCCTCGCCTCCCGTGCGATCACGCCGCCGACCGCGGGGATGGCGAGGTAGATGAAGGTGATGGCGATGTTCACCGGCAGTCGGTTCCCGTCGTCGAGGACGAACTCGTAGAAGACCGGAAAGGCCACCAGGAGCGATCCGAGCATGATCAGGCTCGCCTGCAGGGAGCGGGCCACGACGTAGCAGAACACCGCCACCGCCGGCAGCAGGTAGACCGGTCCCTCGGGATGGCCCAGGCCCACGTAGCACCACAGCACGAGTGTCGAGCCGATCAGCGATGCCTCCGGCCAGAGGCGGCGCACGGTCAACGTCGCCGCGCACAATCCGATCAACGCGACCGCCCCCGCCCCGGGGTGGACTCCGTCGTTGGCGCCGATCGTGGCCACCGAGACGAGGATGCCGAGGACGACGGCGATCACGATGTCGCCGACGACGGCCGACAGGGCCGGACGGGATCCGTTTCGCTGCGTGGTCACGCCACCAGCCTAGGGCCGCGCGGCGCCGACGAACTCGGCGCGAGACCGTAACCGGGCGTACGCCCCTCAGCGTATGGGCTTGCGCGCCAGCAGGTGGATCTGCGTCGCCATGTCGCGGAACGGGATCCTGGAGGCCGTCGCCAGCTCGAATTCGCGCAGCTCCTCCCCCGATCCCGCCTCGACGCTCGCGGCCGAGGAGGGGACGAGGTCGCCCACGACGCCGACGCCGTGGACCTGCTCGGTCACCAGGCCGGACGCGCCGACCAGGGCGGTCAGCGTGGCGGTCTCGAAACGTCGCTTGAGGGTGTCCTTCCCGTCGATGATGCCGTCGACGTCGACGAGCAGGTCGAGCGCGGCCGAGAAATTCCCCGCCAGGGCCTTGCCGAGGACCGCGGCGATGCGGTTCGCGACGAGGATGCTCACCGCCCCGCCTTGCGCGCAGGCTTGCGCGAGGGCGCTCAGGGCGGTCTCGGGATCGTCGATCATCTCCAGCACCGAGTGGCACAGCACCAGGTCGGCCGAGCCGGACTCGACGACGTGGGGCAGTTCGTCGGCGTCGGCCTGGACGGCGGTGACCCGGTCGGTCACGTCCGCGTCCGCGACCCGCTGGCGCAGTGAGGCGAGCGCGTTCGCCGAGGGTTCGACGACGGTGATCTCGTGGCCGAGCTCGGCGAGCGGCACGGCGAAGCCGCCGGAGCCGCCCCCGACGTCCACGATGCGCATGCGCGCACCGGTCCCGGCGGCGAATCGTTCGATCTCGGCCGACAGCACCGACCACACGACCGCGACACGGGGGTGGTGCGTGGTCTCAGTGCTCTCCTTGGGAATGTCGACCATGGGCCTCACCCTATCCTCTGCTAGTCCCGCAGATATGGGGGATTACGGCGGATCGAGCGCAGATAGGCGGGGTTGTTCACCAGATACCGGCGCCACAGCCGCCTCGGTTCCTTGGTGAGGCGGTAGCACCATTCGAGCCCGTTGCGCTGCATCCACGAGGGGGCCTGCGGGACGAGCCCGGCGTGGAAGTCGAAGGCGGCGCCGACGCCGAACAGGACGGGGGCGCTGAGCCGCTCGCGATGCGCGGCCATCCAGCGCTCCTGCTTGGGCGTGGACAGGCCGACCCACACGAGTTGGGCGCCGGAGTCGTTGATGCGCGCGACGATCTCGTCGTCCTCGGCCTCGGTGAGGGGCCGGAACGGCGGCGAGTGGGTCCCGGCGATCTTGACGCCGGGGATCTTCTCGGACAGCCGCTTGGCGAGCAGTTCGGGCACGCCGTCCTTGCCGCCGTACAGGAACGAGGACCAGCCGCGCTCGGCGGCGCGGCCGAGGACGCTCAGCATGAGGTCGGGCCCGTAGACGCGGTCCATCCATTCGGCGCCGGCCTTGCGGCCGGCCCACACCATCGGCATGCCGTCGGGGGTGGTCAGCCCCGAGGCGTTGTGGATGGCCTTGAGCGCGGGGTCGCGCTGGGACTCCATGACGCCGTGGACGCCGGTGACGCACACGTAGTGGCGCTCGCCGGCGTCGATCCAGCGGGAGATCTCGGCGAGCGCCATGGCCTGGTTGACGGTGGAGACGCCGACGCCGAGGACGTCGACCCTCCGGAGCTTCGGGTCGGCCATCAGCGGTTGTACTTGGCCTTGACCTGGTCGTAGACCCAGGCGTAGGTCCTGGCCATGCCTTCGCGGAGGCTGATCGAGGGCTCCCAGCCGTAGTACTTCTGGATGAGCGTGTTGTCGGAGTTGCGGCCGCGCACGCCGAGGGCCCCGTCGACGTGCTTGAGCTTGATGTCGATGCCGGCGATGTCGGCCACCAGGTAGTACAGGTTGTTGATGGTGGTCATCTCGGAGGAGCCCAGGTTGAGCGGCTCGGTGACGTCGCCGCGCGTGAGCAGCTTGGTGCCGTGGACGCAGTCGTCGATGTAGGTGAACGAGCGGGTCTGCTCGCCGTCGCCCCAGATCTCGACCTCGGTCTCTCCGGTGAGCGCCGCGACGGCGATCTTGCGGCAGGTGGCGGCGGGGGCCTTCTCGCGGCCGCCCTCCCAGGTGCCTTCGGGGCCGTAGATGTTGTGGTAGCGCGCGACGCGGGTCTGGAGGCCGAAGTCCTCGCGGAAGTGGCGGGCCATGCGCTCGGAGAAGAGCTTCTCCCAGCCGTAGCCGTCCTCGGCGTCGGCCGGGTAGGCGTCCTCCTCCTTGAGGGGGGCGATGTCGGCCTCGGTCTGCTTGTAGCCGGCGTAGACGCAGGCCGACGAGGAGTAGAAGAAGCGGCCGACCTCGGCGTCGCGTGCGGCCATGAGCATGTGGGTGGAGGGCAGGACCGAGAGCATGCACAGGGCCTTGTTGTTCTCGATGAAGCCCATGCCGCCCATGTTGCAGGCGAGGTTGTAGACCTCGGCGGCGCCGTCACCGACGGCCTCGCGGCTGGCGCTCAGCTCGCCGAGGTCCCGCTGGAGGTTCTCGACCTCGGAGTGGACCTGGTACCACTGGTCGAGCGGCTTGACGTCGACGGCGCGCACGGTCTTGCCTTCAGCGAGGAGGCTTGCCACCAGATGTCCGCCGATGAAACCACCGGCTCCCGCCACTACCGCGTCCACGCCTGCAGCCATCGTCACTCCTCATGCATTCGTACGGGGAATTGAGAGCTTTCAGCGTACCCGGCCCACTTGGGCGCCCACCAATCGGGAATCGGGGTCTCAGTCACCCTTGAGCAGTTGCGCCGGTCCGATCCTCAGCAGATCGGGGGCGGGGTCGTCGGCGATGGCGGACTCGAACCGGGGGGCGATGCAGTACAGGCGCGCGGGCGGGTCGCCGAGGAGGCGGCGCACGTAGCGCAGCCGCTGGAGCTGCTGGGCGCGCATGATGAACGACCAGCGGATGGAGCCGAGCGCGACGAGGACGCCGTCGGAGTCCCAGGCGGCGACTTCGAGGGTGCGCAGCTGCCGGTGGCGGGGGTCGGGGACGACGATGCGGGTCGTCTGGGCGGCGTCGGAGGCGCCGAGGGCCCATTCGCGGGCGATCCGGGCGTATTCGGCGCGGCAGACGTAGCGGTCGAAGCGGGCGTGGTTCATGCGCCAGAGCCGGCCGGTGATGCGGCCGCGCCGCCACCGCTCCAGGTGCGGGGCCATCATCGCGTGGTAGAACCGCGCGAGACGGTCATCGATCGTCCAGAAGGGGCTGTCGGGTTCGAGCGGGTTCGGATCGGCGCGGCCGAGACCGGCCTCGGCGAGGCGCCCCAGGATCGCCTCGAGATCGGCGGGCTCGATGCCGCTCATGGTCCGCAGGTCCTCCAGGACGCGGGGCCGGACCGTGAGCAGGTCGAGGACCTTGCGCGTCGGCTCGTCGGGCCGCTCCCCCAACTTGGTCTCGACGGCGTGCTCGCACAGGCCGAACAGGGGGTTGTCCGCGTTGAGGAAGGTGGAGCGGACCCACTCGGGGACGTCCGCCTTGGCGCGCGGCAGCTCGCCCGCGTGGGCGAGCAGCTCGGGGTCGGAGTCGAGGAGGGCGTGGACGCTGATGGCGGCCTCGGCGTCGTCGATGCCGAGGGCCCGGACGGATGCGCGCAGTTCGGTCATGATCCCAGCATCTTGTACATGATGTGCATGCCGACCAGTCCGTGGACGGGGTGGCGGAACCCTTCGGGGACGATCGCGAGGGTCTCGAACCCCAGCGAGTGCCAGAGCTTCACGGCGGTGGTGTTGCTCTCCACGACGGCGTTGAACTGCATCGCGTGGAAGCCGTCCTTCGCGGCGCGCTCGAGCGCGGCCTCGCCGAGGGCGCGGCCGACGCCGCGGCCTCGGAAGTCCGGGTCGACCATGAATCCGGCGTTGGCGACGTGGGAGCCCTGGCCGGGCAAGTTGGGGTGGATCTCGACGGTGCCGGCGATCCGCTCGTCCATCTCGACGACGAGGCGGGAGGCCGGCGACGGCCGCTCCATCCAGTACGCCCTGGCCCACTCCTCGGACGTGTCCGGGGGCCAGGGATAGGTCGCTCCGGCGGCGATGATGGGCTGCGCGAAGGCCCAGATGGCGGGCCAGTCGGCCGCCTCGGCGTCACGAATCCTCATGGGTACGAAGATATTTGATCATCGGGGCGGCTGCCAGTCCGACAGCGAGGTGGCGCGGTTGGACAGCCACACGTCGGGCACCGCCCGCAGCAGTCCCCTGGTGACGCCCGGCCCGCCGGTGGCGATCATGTGCGCGCGTCTCGACAGGCGCGCGACGCGCCGGATGCGCGCCACCCGCGCCCGCTCGTAGGCATGGAGCGCTTCAGAGATCGACTCGGGGCTGCGCCGCAGCGCCCACCCGAGAGTCACCGCGTCCTCCAGCGCGAGGCTCGCGCCCTGCGCGAGGATCGGCGCCACTCCGTGTGCCGCGTCGCCCATGAGCACGATCCCGTGCTCGCCCTCGGCGTAGTGCAGCCGCGACGGCAGCGGCCACACGAACCTGACGGACTGCTGGGTCAGCTCCGAGGGCCTGGTCGCGGCGATGTACTTGCCGACGGGCGCGGGCCAGTCGGCGAACCAGCGGTTGATGAGCTCGTGCTGGATCTGCGGGGACTCCGGGCGCATCCCGCCGGGCACGGTCGCCCACCAGCAGGCGCCGGCCTGTCCGAGGTCGCCGTAGCCGAAGCGGCGGCGGTCGCGTCCGTAGATCTCGACGGCGTCGGGCTCGCGATCGGGGGCGCGATGGGCCGGGATCGTGGCCCGGAAGGCCACCACCCCGGCATCGACGGTCGGCGCGCCCTTGGCGACGAGTTCGCGGGTGGGCGAGTCGATGCCGTCGGCGGCGATGACGAGGTCGGCGTCCCAGCGGCGGGTGGCGTCCCCGGCCGCCAGGTCGACCAGGTCGATCCGGGAGACGGTGGTGGCCGGGTAGATCTCGACGTCGCGGCCGAGGTGGCTCACCAGGGCCTCGAAGAGCACCGCGTTGTGGACCATGACCGACGGCGAGCCGTCGTCGGCGCCGAGCACTGCCGAGGCGAAGGAGCCCGCGAGGCGGTCCTCGGCGCGGATCTCGAAGCGGTTGATGGGCGTGCCGCCGGCGTCGAGCGTCGCGTCGATGCCGAGCGCGCGCAGCGCCCGGACACCCGAGACCCACAGGAGCATGCCGAGGTTGTCCCCCCTCAGCCGCTCGCGCCGCTCCAGCAGCGCCACCCGCCAGCCGAGCTTGGAGAGGACGATGGCGCTCGCCAGGCCGGCGACGCCGGCGCCGACGACTACGGCTCTACGGTTATGCACATTGCACCTGCCCGGGGGAAGCGGTGGGGGTCAGCTGTCGTCGCGGCCGGGGCCGGCCTCTGCGGACTCGGAGTCGCCGTCGGCGTCCTCCGACTCCTCGTCGGACTCCTCGAGCTTCGGCTCGACGCCCTTGGGGAGCGCCCCGTTCACGTAGCCGGCGCGCCCGGCCTCATCGGAGTCCCAGTCGACCGTGATCCGTTCTTCGCCGTCGAGCACGAACACCTGCCGGGTGCCGCGCACGCGAAGCAGGTAGATCACCGCTCCGACGACGATGACGACGCTCATCCACTGGTTCAGGCGCAGACCGGCGAAGGCCTCCGCCGGGTCGATGCGCAGCCCTTCGATCCAGAACCGGCCGATGCCGTACAAGGCGACGTAGAGGGCGAAGGCGCGTCCGGCCCCGAACTTCCACCTGCGGTCGCAGGCCCAGACCACGAGCGCGACGCCGAGGTTCCACACGAGCTCGTACAGGAACGTGGGGTGGAAGGTCTCGTACTGGCCGTAGCCGGCGATGCGGTGCTGCAGGTCGATCTCGACCGCCCAGGCGACCTCGGTGGGCTTGCCGTACAGCTCCTGGTTGAACCAGTTGCCGAGCCGTCCGACGGCCTGCGCGACGGGCAGGCCCGGGGCCAGCGATTCGGCGACCATCGCGAAGGGGAGCTTCAACTGCCGGCAGGCGAGCCACACGCCGACGCCGCCGAGGAAGATCGCCCCGGGTATGCCCAGGCCGCCCTCCCAGACCGCGACGATCTTCCACGGGTCGCCGTCGGCGCCGAAGTAGGCCTCCGGGCTGGTGAACACGTGGTAGAGGCGCCCGCCGACGATGCCGAACGGCACCGCCCACACGGCGATGTCGAGCACGGCCCACTTGGGGGCGCCGCGGGCGCGCATGCGCGCCTCGGTGATCCAGCAGGCGGCCACGATGCCGGCGATGAGCGCCAGCGCGTAGGCGCGGATCGGAATCGGTCCGAGGTACCAGACGGATTCACTCGGGCTGGGTATGAATGCGAGGTCCACGACGGTTAAACCTATAGGACCGGCTAACGGCGAACGCCTTCGGCCAGCTCGCTTGTCAGCTCGGCGAGGCGCTGGTGGCCCGAGGGGACGTCGTCGGCCTCCAGGTAGCAGCCGACGATCGCCGAGCCGACGATGACGGCGTCGCCGTAGGCGGCGACCTCGGCGGCCTGGTCGCCGTCGCGCACGCCCAGGCCGACGCCGATCGGCAGCTCGGTGTGGGCGCGGGTGCGCTCGACGAGTTTCGGTGCGGCCGTGGAGGTCGCGGCGCGGGCGCCGGTGACGCCCATGACGGACTGGGCGTACACGAAGCCGCGGCACGCGGCCACAGTGGAGGCGATGCGCTCCTCGGTCGAGGACGGGGCGACCAGGAAGACCCGGTCGAGGTCGTGCTCGTCGGAGGCCTCCAGCCAGGCCCCGGCCTCGTCGGGGACGAGGTCGGGGGTGATGAGCCCGGCCCCGCCGGCGGCGGCGAAGTCACGCGCGAAGGCGTCGACGCCGTAGCGTTCGACGAGGTTCCAGTAGGTCATGATGAGGATCGGGACGCGGCCGGAGACGGCCTCGACGACCTCGAAGACCTGGCGGGTGCGGAACCCGGCGGCGAGTGCCCGGTCGGCGGCGCGCTGGATGGCGGGGCCGTCCATGACCGGGTCGGAGTACGGCAGGCCGACCTCGATGATGTCGGCGCCGTTCTCGATCATGATGTCGATGGCCTTGATGGAGTCGGCCAGTGTGGGAAAGCCCGCCGGGAGGTAGCAGACGAGCGCGGAGCGCCCCTCGGCCCTGGTCTTGGCGAATGCGTCAGCCGTTCTCACTGGTCGATCCCCTTGTCGAAGCCGAAGTAGTCCACGACGGTGCCCATGTCCTTGTCGCCGCGCCCCGAGAGGTTGACCAGGACGGCCGAACCGGGGTCGAGGTCCTTCGCCAGGCGCAGGGCGCCGGCGACGGCGTGGGCGGACTCGATGGCGCAGATGATGCCCTCGGTGCGGGCGAGCTGTGCGAGCGCGGCCATGGCCTCGGCGTCGGTGACGGCCTCGTAGACGGCGCGGCCGGTGGCGGCGAGGTGCGCGTGCTCGGGCCCGACTGCCGGGTAGTCCAGGCCCGCCGAGATCGAGTGCGACTCCTTGGTCTGGCCGTCCTCGTCCTGGAGGACGTAGGTGCGGGCGCCGTGGAGGACGCCCAGCGCGCCGGAGTTGATGGCGGCGGCGGTGCGCTCGGTGTCGGCGCCCTCGCCTCCGGCCTCGAAGCCGTACAGCTTGACGTCGTCGTCTTCGAGGAAGGCGGTGAAGGTGCCCATGGCGTTCGAGCCGCCGCCGACGCAGGCGGTGACGACGTCGGGCAGGCGGCCGGTCCGCTCGAGCATCTGGGCGCGGGCCTCGTCGCCGATGCCGCGGCACAGGTCGCGCACGACCTTCGGGAACGGGTGAGGTCCGCCGACGGAGCCGATCAGGTAGTGGGTGTGGTCGACGGTGGCGACCCAGTCGCGGAGCGCCTCGTTCATGGCGTCCTTGAGGGTGCGCGATCCCGTCGTCACGGGCACGACCTCGGCGCCGAGCAGGCGCATGCGGGCGACGTTCAGCGACTGGCGCCGGGTGTCCTCCTCGCCCATGAAGACGGTGCACTCGAAGCCGAAGTAGGCGGCGGCGGTGGCGGCGGCGACACCGTGCTGGCCCGCGCCGGTCTCGGCGATGACACGGGTCTTGCCCATGCGCTTGGTCAGCAGGGCCTGGCCGAGCACGTTGCGGATCTTGTGGGCGCCGGTGTGGTTGAGGTCCTCGCGCTTGAGCCAGATCTCGACGCCGGCCTCCTGGGAGAGCCGCTCGGCCCGGTAGAGCGGCGACGGCAGGTTGCCGTACTCGCTCGACAGTTTCGTGAACTCCGCCCGGAACTCGGGATCGTCCATCGCCTTGTTGTGGACGGCCTCGAGCTCTTCGAGCGCGGCGAAGAGCGCCTCGGGGACGAACCGGCCCCCGAACTCGCCCCAATGGCCGTTGAGGTCAGGGTTGGTCACGGTTCTTCCCTCCTAGATGGGTCGCGGCGTGGCCGGGTGGGACCCGGCCGTGACCAGTTCGGCGACGGCGTCGCGCGGGCTTTTCTGCTTGACCACGCCCTCGCCGACCAGCACGGCGTCGGCGCCGGCCGAGGCGTAGCGGATCAGGTCGCGGGTGCCGCGGACGCCCGATTCGGCGATCTTGACGACGTCGCGGGGCAGGCCCGGGGCGATCCGCTCGAACACCGAGCGGTCCACTTGGAGGGTAGTCAGGTCGCGGGCGTTGACGCCAATGACTTTCGCTCCCGCCTGGAGCGCGCGATCGGCCTCGGCCTCGGTGTGGACCTCGACCAGGGCGGTCATGCCCAGGCCGGTGACGCGGTCGTGGAGCGAGACGAGGGTCTCCTGGTCGAGTGCGGCGACGATGAGCAGGACGACGTCGGCGCCGTGGGCGCGGGCCTCGAGCACCTGGTAGGGCGAGACGACGAAGTCCTTGCGCAGCAAGGGGACCTGGACCTTCTCGCGCACGGCGTCGAGGTCGTCGAGGCTGCCTTTGAAGTAGTTGGGCTCGGTGAGGACGCTGATGACGGCGGCGCCGCCGGCGGCGTACTCGGCGGCGAGCACCGCGGGGTCGGGGATGTCGGCGAGCGAGCCCTTGGAGGGCGAGGCGCGCTTGACCTCGGCGATGACGCTCACACCGCCGCCGATGAGGGCGGCGTAGCCGTCCAGCGCCGGCACGGCGCGCTCGGCGGCCTCGCGGATCGCCTCGATCGGGACTTCGCTCTGTCGCCGCTCGAGATCGGCGCGGACTTCGGTGATGATCTGTTCCAGCACGTTCACCTAAGATCGTCCCTTCTCCTGCACCGTTGCCGTGATATTAGGCGACGAGGGGTCCTGACCGGAGTCGAGGGCGTTCCACAACTTCGCCGGATCCTCTGCTATGTCGCCGCCGTCCACGGCATTCGCATCGTAGCGGGCCTCGGGCTCGGGCCAGCGGCCGGAGCGCAGCGCCGCGGCGGTACCGGCGGCGGCGATGACGAGCCCGGCGGCGGCGAGACCGATCGGGGCGAGACCCAGATCGGCGTGGAGGACGCCGGCGAGGGCGACGGCGAGACCCGCGAGCGCGGCGAGGACCCCGGTGACGCGGCGACCGCGTCGGCCCACGGCGAGCATCGCGAGGAACGCGGCGCCGGCGGCCAGCGCGCTCGGCAGCGCCCACGCGGCGATATCGGTGCCGGTCTGTGAGGCGGTGGAGGCGAGCCCGGCGGCGTTCTCGACGGTCTCGGAGCTCCACTGGCGGGTGGCGGCCAGCGCGGCGGCGGCGGTGCCGGCGAGCCCGACGAGCAGGGTCCTCGCCCGCTCTGATCCTGCGCTCATGCGATCTGCCTTCCGGTGAAGCACGTCCGGGTGCCGGTGTGGCAGGCCGGACCGGTCTGCTCGACCTTGAGCAGGACGGTGTCGCCGTCGCAGTCGATGGACACCGACTTGACGGCCTGGTGGTGGCCCGAGGTCTCGCCCTTGACCCAGTACTCGCCGCGGCTGCGCGACCAGTAGGTGGCCTTGCGCGTCGCGATCGTGCGGCGCAGCGCCTCGGCGTCCATCCATGCGAGCATGAGGACTTCCCCGGTGTCGTGCTGCTGGGCGATCGCGGGCACGAGACCCTCGGCGTTGAAGTTGAGGCCCGCTACGGCGTCCTCGCTGGTCTGTTGGCCATCCACGTCTACCGATTCTGACCTCCCCCGGCCGGCGACCGCCACCCGGGCCCCGGGAGAGGCGGATCATGGGATTCTTGCGTCCATGCGACGTCCCTATGTGATCGTTTCTGCCGCGATGAGCATCGACGGCTTCCTCGACGACGACTCTGAGCGGCGGTTGACGCTGTCGAACGCGGCCGACTTCGACCGCGTCGACGAGGTGCGGGCGGGGGTGGACGCGATCGCGGTGGGCGCGGGGACGGTCAGGGCCGACGATCCCAGACTGCTGCTGCGTTCGCCCGAGCGGCGGGAGCGGCGCGTCGCCGAGGGACGGCCGCCGACGCCGCTGCGGGTCGTCTTCTCCCCCTCGGGCGAGCTGGACGCGAAGGCGCGGCTGTTCGACGGCGCGGACCCGGTGCCGATCGTCTACACCAGTGCGATCGGGGCGCGGGCGTGTCCGCTGGGGCCCAGGGCCGAAGTGGTGGCGACCGGCCGCGACGGGGTCGACCTGCCGACGGCGCTGGCGGACTTGGCGGAACGGGGCGTCGAGCGGCTGCTGGTGGAGGGCGGCGGGACGGTCCACACGGCGTTCTTGTCCTCGGATCTGGTCGACGAGGTGCATATCGCGGTGGCGCCGTTCCTGCTCGGGGAGCGCGGCGGGGCGCGGTTCGTCTATCCGGCGGCCTTTCCGCAGTCGCCGCAGCGGCCCCTGCGTCTGGTGGAGTCGCGAGCGATCGGCGAGATCGTCGTGACACGTTACCGACGTATCGACGTTTTATCCGTGAATGACCGGATAATTCCCTAGGATGACCGCAGCACCGACGCCTGTCGGATTGGGATGGAGCACTTGATGTCCGAGACTGAAACGACCGGGCCCGGGGAACATCCCGAGAGCCCGCCCCCGCCCGCTGAAAAGGACCGGCGCCCGGACACCCTCCCGGTGGACAAGGTGACGTTCGGCATCGCCGCCGGCGTCATCCTGGCGGTCATCCTCCTCGGCGCGGTCTTCCCCGACCGGTTCGAGACCGCCTCGACATCGGCGCTGAACTGGGTGATCGACAACTTCGGGTGGCTGTTCATCATCGCCGGGAACGTGTTCCTGGTCCTGGCGATCTACATCGCCGCCAGCCGCTTCGGCACCATCCGGCTCGGCGACGCCGACGAAGAGCCCGAGTTCAATGCCCTGGCCTGGATCGCGATGATGTTCGCCGCCGGCATGGGCATCGGCCTGATGTTCTTCGGCGTGGCCGAGCCGCTGACGCACTACTTCGACGCCCCGCCGCCGCTCGAACTCGACCCCGCGTCGCCCTTCTTCGAGAACGACCGCCAGCGCGGCGCGCTGATCTACAGCTACTTCCACTGGGTGCTGCACCCGTGGGCGATCTACGCGGTCGCGGGACTGGCGCTCGCATACTCGACATTCCGCAAGGGCCGCGGCAACAATCTGAGCCAGGCGTTCCTGCCGCTGACCGGCGGGAGGCGCTGGGGCCCGGGGGCCGGGAGGGCGATCGACCTGCTGGCGATCTTCGCGACCGTGTTCGGCACCGCGGCCAGCCTCGGCTTCGGCGCGCTGCAGGTGGCGGTGGGCCTCGACCTCGTGTTCGGGGTGCCCGAAACGCAGCGGTTGGAGCTGATCGTCATCGGCGCGCTGACCGCGGCGTTCGTGGTCTCGGCCTTCTCCGGCATCCACCGGGGCATCAAGTGGCTGTCGACCTTGAACGTGCTGCTGGCGGCGGCCATCATGCTGTTCGTGTTCTTCGCCGGTCCGACCCTGTTCCTGCTCGACGCGTGGCCGTCCTCGGTCGGCTCGTACCTGTCGAGTCTGGTGGATCTCTCCAGCGTCACCGGGGCGTTCGGAGGCGAGGAGTGGATGGCGACGTGGACGATCTTCTACTGGGCGTGGTGGCTGTCGTGGGCGCCGTTCGTGGGGACGTTCATCGCCCGCATCTCGCGCGGCCGGTCGATCCGCCAATTCATCGTCGGGGTGCTGCTGGTGCCCTCGACGGCCTCGACGGTGTGGTTCGCGACCATGGGCGGCACCGCGATCTGGAACCAGGCGAATACCGACGCCGACTACAGCGGCGCCGTGGCCAGGGGCGAGGAGTACGCGATGTTCGCGCTCCTGGATTCACTGCCGCTCTACGCGCTGGTGGCGGGCGTGACGATGCTCCTGGTGGTGAACTACTTCATCACGAGCGCCGATTCGGCCTCGCTGGTGCTCGGCTCGCTGTCGAGCTCGGGGTCGCTGGCGCCGAAGCGGCCGCTGGCGGTGTTCTGGGGTGTGACGATCGGCGGCGTCTCGGCGGTGCTCCTGCTGAGCGGCGGCCTGGCGGGGCTCAGGAACGCCACAATCGTCGTGGCGCTGCCGTTCGTGCTCGTGATGCTCCTGATGTGCGCATCGCTGTTGAAGGAGCTGAACGACGACCCGGCCGCCAACCCGCTGCGGCGGCACCTGCGGCACAAGGGATTCCGGGAGGCGATCGAACGGCTCGTCGGTGAGGAGGTCAGCGCGCAGACGGGCGAGCAGAACAACCGGTGGCGCCGTGGCCGACTGCGGTACGGGCTCGGCTCGGTACGGCGTCAGAACCAGGATGAATAGTGTGCCCGCTCCTGAGCCGGACATCGACGGCGCTGCTAGGTTATTTGTGACCCTGTGGCGGAAGGATTTCTCATGAAGGCGATCGTGGTCGAGCAGACCGGCGGCCCGAACGTGATGCGGCTGTTGGAGGGCGAGGACCCCGGGCCGAGGCCCGGACAGATCGCGGTGCGCGTCGTCGCGGCCGGGGTGAACTTCGTCGACACCTACCACCGTTCGGGCGCTTATCCACTGCCGCTGCCGTTCACCCCCGGCATGGAGGGCGGCGGAACGGTGGTGGCGGTGGGCGAGGGCGTCACCGACTTCAAACCCGGCGACGAGGTGGCCTGGGCGCAGGTGCCGGGATCCTATGCGGACCTCGTGGTGGGCAGGGCCGAGGACTTCGTTCCCGTGCCGCCGCGGGTCTCCCTGGAGACCGCCGCCGCGGTGATGCTCCAAGGGCTGACGGCGCACTACCTGTGCAACACGGTCTATCCGGTCCAAGAGGGCGACACCGTGATCGTCCACGCGGCCGCCGGCGGAGTGGGGCTCCTGCTGACGCAGATGGTGAAGTACAAGGGCGGCAAGGTCATCGGCACCGTGAGCACCGATGCCAAGGCGGAGCTGGCCCGTTCGAACGGCTGCGATCACGTCCTGTTCTACGAGGGATTCGGCGAGAAGGCGCGCGAGATCGCCGGCGGCGAGGGTGTTGCGGCCGTGTTCGACGGGGTCGGCAAGGACACTTTCGATGAGAGCCTGGCCTCGTTGCGGCGCAGGGGAAGCATGGTGCTGTTCGGGCAGTCGAGCGGATCGGTGTCGAAGTTCGACCCGCAGCGACTCAACTCCGGGGGATCGCTGATCCTGACCCGGCCGAAGCTCGGCGACTTCATCGCCACCAGGAAGGAGTTCCTGGACCGTGCCGCCGAAGTCTTCCAGTTGATCGAAGACGACAACCTGCTCATTCGCGTAGGAGACACCTTCCGACTCGATGAGGCGGGCGAAGCGCACCAGGCGCTCGAAGGCCGCAAGACGACGGGGAAGCTGCTGCTCATTCCCTGATGCTCATTCCCTAAGTAGTGCTCTGGCCGTTTGAAGGTCTGAAGGTGGGCGCCTGGGGAGACCGGCAATGGAACTTGGGGCGCTGGCGGGAACGGTGTGGGGTTGATGGTCGCACTGCGCTAAATGCGTCAGCGACGACGAGGTCTGTTCTTTGTGGAGGCTGGGTCGGCGGGCATGCCGGTGGGGTGTGGGTTCGGGTTCGGGTTCGGGTGCGGGCCGGGGCGGCTCCTTGGTTCCCGGTATGGCTTGCGGGGCAGGGCGGTTGGTGACTGGCGGGCCGGAAACGTGAGCGTTTTCCCACCCTAATGGGTGATGACAGAAGCCTTGTGACCTGGGAGAATAGAGGTATAGCACGAACCGGCGGAAGCAGCAGGTTCGTACGAGACCTCAAGGATCGAGGGAGGTGTCAGATGGCCAAGGCGAGCACGAAGCCCAGCAGGACCGAGCGGACCGAGCGAGCAGCGGCCATCCACACCGATCTCGATGAGGCGGCTGCCGCCATCAACGCCCTCCACGCGGACATCCTCGCCCGGGTGATCGAGGCGAAAGCCTGGAATATCCACCGCGACTGCGACGGCTTCTCCGCGCTCCGCGAATGGCTGGTGTCGACCTTCGACTTCCACCTGCGCGTCGCGGCTGATCTGGCCGCGATCGCCCGCACGGCAGGGAAGTTCACCGTCCTCGCCCAGACCGCTACCTCCGCTGCGGCGCGGATCGACCGGGTCGCGGCAGCCGCGCGCCGCCTGGACGCGACCAAGGCCCTCCGCGTGTACGCCCGGACTCCCTACAAGGAACCGGTGCCGTCCCCGTTCGACGCGGACATCCTCTGCCCCACCCCCGAGCATCTGATCGCGCAGTACTGCATCCACGCGACAGTGAAGGATGTGCACGCCCAGCTCGATGAACTCCAAGCCGCGCTCGACTCGGGTGAGGAGCTGTTGGACGGGCTCGGGCAGCAGTCGTTGCAGCGCCTGGATCTGGTGGAGACCGAGAACGGCATGTTCGTCCTCTCCGGGCTCCTGTCGGCCGACACCGGGAAGCTGTTCGCCAAGCTGTTGACCACCGCCGTGCCCCCGCCCCGGCAGGATGAGGTCGACGAGGATGGGTCGCT
>NZ_BAAHCB010000020.1:423222-436730 GCF_054776215.1 Glycomyces tarimensis | reverse complement strand
AACAGCGGCAAGCTAACCTAGCCCGCGCCGCATAGGACGGTGTCAACACCAAAGGGACAAGCCCCCCACCCGGCACCACCGACCACCTCCGCGCCGACAAACCAACGCCACCCCACCTGCCACCGCTTTTGTCGCCGCCTTGGCGCAGAGTGACCATCACGCCCGCACGTTCCCGCCAACGCCCCCGCCTCCATTGCAGGTCTCAGCAGGCCCCCGCCCGACCATTGCCGGGCTCGGCAGGCACCCCGCCCGACCACACCGGCGCCCACCCCAGGACACCAGCACCGGCCAAACCGCCACCTCGTCATCGCCGCCGCCCTTGACGCAGAACGACCATCGCGCCCGCCCGTTCCGCCAACGCACCGGCGGCCATTGCCGGGCTCCCCGTGGCATCCCCGCACCGCACGGGCGGCCGCCACCGAACTCCTACGAGTTTCGGAAACTCGTCACCGCACAGTAAGACTCCAAGGCCCGCACTCGGCCCCGGCCGGTGGAATTCGAAAGGCCGGCCGAGGCCCAGTGTCGTCGTGCTCCTCGGAGTGGTTGGGCGCGCGGTCGTTAAGCGGGAAGCTCCATGTTCTCGTAGAACGGGCGCGGGTCGGACGAGAGCGAGGACTTGATGTGCCTGCTCCAGTCGTCGGCGAGCACCTCCCATTCCTCGTTCTCGACACCGTCGAAGGCAGCGCGGGCCACCTGCTCGGGCGCCAGTTTCGGTCCGTCGAATCCGGCGACCATGTCGGTGTCGGCCATGCCGAGATGGAGCCCGGTCACGAGCGTCCCCTGCCCTGCGAGCTCGAGGCGGACGCCGTTGGTCATAGCCCACTGGGCCGCCTTCGCCACGTGGTACGAGTTGACGCCCTTGAGCCCGAACCACGAACTGGCGGACAGGACGTTGACGATCGCGCCGCCGCCGTTGACCCCCAGCACGGGCGCGAAGGCGCGCACCATGCGCAGCGATCCGAACAGGTGCGTCTCGAGCTCGGACCTGGTCTTGTCGAGGTCACCCTCGACAAGGTCCTGGAAGGTGTTGATACCGGCGTTGTTGACCAGCAGCGTGACGTCGCCGGCGCGCTCGGCGGCTCGCCGCACCTGCTCGGGGTCGGTGATGTCGAGCTGGATCGGCTCGACGCCGGGGAGGTCGATGGTCTCGGGGCGGCGTGCCGCCGCGTAGACCTTGTCGGCTCCCCGATCGAGGAGGTGCTGGGCGAAGGCGCGCCCGAGTCCGCGGTTGGCTCCGGTGACGAGTGCTGTTGCTCCATTGATCTTCATAAGAGCTACGCTAAAACCTGACGTTAGCGTCAGAGGCAAGGGTGAAGCGGAGGAAATTACTGTGATGCGGATCGGCGATCTGTCCAAGCGCACTGGGGTGAGCGTCCGGGCGCTGCGGTATTACGAGGAGCAGGGCCTGTTGGAGCCCGAGCGGAGCCCGTCAGGGCAGCGGCTCTACCCCGAGAGCGCGGTCGAGAAGGTCGCCTTCTTCCAGGACATGTACGCCGCGGGGCTGTCCAGCCGCCGCATCGCCGAGCTGCTGCCGTGCGTCGACACCGGATTGACCGACGAGGCGCAGCGGCGCATGCTCCACGCCGAACGGGACCGCATCGGCGACACCGTCGACCGCTTGCAGGCCGCGCTCCGGCGACTCGACGGCGTCATCGAGATCGCCGAGGCACGGAGCGCCGAAGCCGGACCAGTCATGGCGTAACAGACCGAGCAACCGGTGCGGTGTGGAGGCACGGCCGAGGACACCGGGCTCGGAGCCATTGAGGTCGCCTCGCACCGGAGTTCGCCGTGGACGCTGGTCCCTGGGGAGCGGCATAGGCTACAACCGACGGAACGCGCCCCGGACCCGCCGACGCCCCTGGGAGCTCCCGTGAACCGATCCGCTTCCCCTGAACGGCCCAGGATGCCCGGATCGGTGATCCTCGCGGCTGCCTTCCTCGGGCTCGGCTGCCTCATATGCCTGGTCAGCGGACTCAGCGCCATCTCGCCGAACCCGCCGCTGGGAATGGCCCTCCGGGTCGCGGGGATCGCTGACCTCGCCTCCGGCCATCGACGTGCGGTTACCGGAGGCCGAACGACGCTCACGGCCGTTCGGTCCCCGGTGAACCCAGCGGGCCTCAGGCCTTGAGGAGCTGCTCGCTGAACTCCCAGAGGTGCTGGGCGGCCTCGGGGTCGATCGAGTGCGACGTGGCCTCGGACGGGATGCTGTCGGCGGTGAGCGGCCTCGGCTCGTCGTCCAGCCGCGAGATGTCGTTGTCCTTCAGGTAGACGCCGCCGATCTCGCCGAGCATCGGGCTGGTCGCCCCGAACACGATGGTGGCGGCGCCCTGCTCCGGGGTCTTCTTGCCGAGTTCCGGATCGATGATGGGCTGACCGGTCTCGTCGATCAGCCCCATGGCCCGCAGTGCGTCCGAGCCCGCGGCGCTGTTCAAACTCGTGCCGACGACGACGCCCGGATGCACGGCGTAGCCGCGGATGCCATCGGCGGCCCACCGGCGGTCCAGCTCGACGGCGAACAGCACGTTGGCGAGCTTGGACTGGGCGTAGGCCACGTTGGGGTCGTAGTCCCCGGAGGTGAAGTTCGGGTCGTCCCAACGGATCTCACCGAGGCGCTGAGCGCCGGACGAGGTGTTGACCACCCGCGCGCCACGAGCGGCGCGCAGTGCCGGGAACAGGCCCAGCGTCAACTGGAAGTGCCCGAGATGGTTGGTCGAGAACTGCGCCTCGTAGCCGCGCGCGTCATACTCGATCTCGGCGGGAGCCGGCAGGGCCGCGTTGTTGAGCAGCATGTGGAGCGGACGGCCGGAGTCGAGCCAGCGCTCGGCGAAGGCGTCGACCGATGCCGGGTCCATGAGGTCGAGTCGGCTCACCTCGACGCGCTCGATGCCCTCCACCGCGGCGGCGGCGCGGTGCGGGTCGCGCGAGCCGACGGTGACGGAGGCGCCGGCCTTGCTGAGTGCGCGGGTGGCGACGAGGCCGATCCCGGAGTGACCGCCGGTGACGACGACGTTCTTGCCCGTCAGGTCGATGCCATCGAGGACGTCCTCGGCCGTCGACGCGGCGGTGAAGCGGGTGCCGATGGGATGCTGCTGGTCGGTCATATGCGGGATCCTTTCGTGGCGGTGGATACGGCTCGGTTGCAAAGCTCAGGCGGCCAGGGCGGCCGAGCGCTCCTCGATCGGGCGGCGGCGCAGCGGAGCCCGCAGGATGGCGGGCGTGTCGTACTCCATGTCGAGCCGGCCGACGTCGGTGCCGGGCGGCACGATCGCGTCGATCTGGTCGAGCATCTCGTCGGTGAGCCGGACGTCGACGCCCGCGAGCAGGTCGTCGAGGTGCTCCATGGTCCGCGGACCGATGATCGCGGAGGTGACGCCGGGGTGACTGATGACGAACGCCAGCGCGAGGTGGGCCAGCTTGACTCCGGCCTGCTCGGCGATGGGGATGAGCTGTTCGACCGCGTCGAGGCGCCGCTCGTCGGTCAGGTGCTTGAAGCCGAACTGCGAGCGGTGGGTGGCGTTCTCCTGGTTCTTGCGGTAGCGGCCGGTGAGCAGGCCGCCGGCGAGCGGGCTCCAGACGAGCGTGCCCATGCCGTATTCCTGGGCGATGGGAAGGACTTCGCGTTCGATGCCGCGGTTGAGGATCGAGTACGGGGGCTGCTCGGAGCGGAACCGGTGCAGGCCGCGCCGCTCGGCGGTCCACTGTGCCTGGACGATCTGGGAGACGGGCAGGGAGGAGGTGCCGATGGCTCGGACCTTGCCGGCGCGCACGAAGTCGGTGAGCACCGAGAGGGTCTCTTCGAGGTCGGTGTCCGGGTCGGGCTGGTGGATCTGGTACAGGTCGATGTAGTCGGTGCCCAGGCGGCGCAGCGAGTCGTCGAGGGCGCGCGTGAGCCAGACGCGCGAGGCGCCGGAGCGGTTGGGGACGGGCGGGGCGGCGCTGCCGGGGTGGAAGTCGAGTGGGAACCGGGCCTTGGTGGCGACCACGACGTCCTCGCGGCGGCCCTTGAGGGCCTTGCCGACGATCTCCTCGGACTCGCCGGCGGAGTACATGTCGGCGGTGTCGATGACGTTGACGCCCGAGTCGAGCGCCTTGTGGATGATCTTGATCGAGTCGTCCTGGTCGGGGTTCCCGACCGGGCCGAACATCATGGCGCCGAGTGCGAAGGGGCTGACCTTGATGCCGGTCCGTCCGAGTGAGCGATACTGCATGGACTGCTCCTGATGTAGTGGTCGAGGTGTGGTCGGCAAGGGCGCGGTGCTGTAACCTTGCCGAAGCGGAATGCTCTTCCACAAAGATACGGAAAGTCATTCCGGTTTGCAAGCGAGGGGACGATGGTGATGGAGAACACGGGAACGACTGGGGCCGATGCGGCCGGCTCGGAGGCGACCGAGCGCGGGCCGAAAAAGCGCCGCGCCGACGCGCAGCGCAACATCGACTCGCTGCTCGAGGCCGCGAAGACCGTGTTCAAGGCGTCCGGCGTGGACGCGCCCGCGAAGCAGATCACCGATACGGCAGGGGTCGGAGTCGGGACGCTGTACCGGCACTTCCCGCAGCGCTCGGACTTGATCAAGGCCGTGTTCCAGCGCGAGGTGGACGCCACCGCCGGCGAGGCGCCGGTACTCAGCGAGCGGCATGAGCCGGTGGAGGCGCTGAGGAAGTGGCTGCTGCGGTTCACCGAGTTCCTGGTGACCAAGCGGGGGCTGGCTTCGGCGCTGCATTCCGGCGACCCGGCGTTCGACGCCCTGCCCGACTACTTCATGCAGAAGCTCGGACCCGCACTCGGATCACTGCTCGAATCGGCGGCTGCGGCCGAAGAGATCCGGGACGATGTCAGCGCGAAGGATCTGTTGTATGCGGTGTCGCACTTGTGCATGCCGGTGAGCGATGAGGGACCCGCGTACAGCCAGCGCATGGTCGATCTGTTGGTCGACGGGATGCGCTTCGGCGGCAGGAAGCACGAGTCGCGCTAGGCGCGCTCGGCGTGAAAGTGACGTCGGGCGCGGCGGCTTTCTCCGCCGTCGCCAAGTGACGACCGAATCCCCAGCGGGGACAGTGGAACGTGGCCGGGAGTCGCAGGACTTCCGGCCTCGGTCCGTCGTTCGATCGCGCGTTAACCCAAGAGCCGTGCGGCGTCGAGGGCGGCGTAGGTGGCGATGATGCCCGCCCCGGCCCGCTTGATCGAGGTCAGGCTCTCCAGCACTGCCGCGTCCTTGTCGATCCAGCCGCGCTCGGCCGCCGCCACGATCTGCGCGTACTCACCGCTGATGTGGTAGGCCGCAACGGGAACGGGCGATCGCTCGGCTGCCGCCGCCACGATGTCCAGATAGGGCAGCGCGGGCTTCACCATGACGATGTCGGCCCCCTCGGCCACGTCCAGGTCGATCTCGTGCAGCGCCTCCACCAGGTTCGGCGGGTTCTGCTGGTAGGTGCGCCGGTCGCCCTGCAACTGCGATTCGACCGCCTCCCGGAACGGCCCGTAGAACGCGCTCGAATACTTGGCGGAATAGGCGAGCAGACCGGTCTCGATGTGCCCGGTCTGGTCGAGTGCCGCGCGCACATAGCCGATCTGGCCGTCCATCATTCCGGAGGCCCCCAGCAGGTCGGCACCCGCTTCGGCGAGCCGCTCGCCCATCTCGGCATAGCGCTCGAGGGTGGCGTCGTTGTCGACCGAGCCGTCGTCCTTGAGCACACCGCAGTGGCCGTGGTCGGTGAACTCGTCGAGGCACAGGTCCGGGATGAGCACCAGATCGTCGTGGATCTCCTCGCGGATCGCCCTGGTGGTGACGTTGAGGATCCCGTCCGGGTCGGTCGCGCCCGAGCCGGTCGCGTCGCGCTTCGCCGGGATGCCGAAGGGCATGAGCCCGCCGATCCCGGCGCGCAGCGCGTCCACGGCCAGCTTGCGGGCCGAGTCCACCGAGTGCTGCCAGACGCCCGGCATGGAAGCGATCGGCTTCGGCTCGCTCAGCCCCTCTTTGACGAACAGCGGCAGCACGAGGTCGGCCGGATGGACGCGGGTCTCGGCGACCAGACGGCGAAGGGCCGCGGTGCGGCGCAGCCTCCGAGGGCGAATCGTCGGGAACTCGGGTGTTGCTCTGCGCGGCACTGCGGCCATCTCCTTGCGGTCTCTAGCGGAACCTCAGCGCGGTGGGGCCCTGCACTTTCTGGCCGCGCCGGGTCTTGATGGGCCCCTCGGCGAGGCGCTTGCGCAGCTCCACGGCGTATTCGGCGAGCGATTCGATCAGGTCGGGCACCGAGGCGTTCTCGGGCTTGGCGTCGACGCGCAGCCCGAACTCGATCGCGGTGTCCGAGGTGGCCGGACCGATGCAGGCGACGACCGTGCGCTGGTGCGGCTTGCCGGCGATGCCGACGAGGTTGCGCACCGTCGAGGACGAGGTGAACAGCACCGCGTCGAAGCCGCCGGACTTGATCGCGTCGCGGATCTCGGCGGCCGGCGGCGAGGCGCGCACCGTCCGGTAGGCGGTGACGTCGTCGACCTCCCAGCCGCGCTCGCTCAGCCCGGACACGAGGGTCTCGGTGGCGATGTCGGCCCGCGGCAGCAGGACCCGGCCGACCATGTCCAGGACGGGGTCGTGCGGCGGGAAGACCTCGAGCAGGCCGTCGGAGGACTGCTGCCCGGCCGGCAGGAGCTCGGGCTCGATGCCGAACTCGCGGACCTTGTTCGCGGTGGCCTCGCCGATGCAGGCGATCTTGATGCCGCCGAAGGCGCGGGCGTCGAGGCCGTGCTCCTTGAACTTCTCCCAGATGGCCTTCACGGAGTTCTGAGAGGTGAACACGATCCACGCGTAGCGGCCGTCGACCAGGCCCTTGATGGAACGTTCCATCTGGGCCGGGGTGCGCGGCGGCTCGACGGCGATCGTCGGGACCTCGCACGGGATCGCGCCGTAGGCGCGCAGGCGCTCGGACATGACGCCGGCCTGCTCCTTGGTGCGCGGGATGAGGACCTTCCAGCCGTACAGCGGGCGGGACTCCCACCAGGCGAGCTCGTGGCGGTCCTCGACGCCGGGGCCGATGGTGAGGACGACCTGCCCGGCGTAACCGAGCGCCGCCTCCACAAAGGTGTCCACAGAAGACGTGGTGGTGTACTGGGTCTCGCCGGTCGCGTCGCCGGTGACGGCCACGGCGGTCTCGCCCGAGACCCCTCCGGCCAGCAGGATGTCGCGCAGGCTCGAGAGGTCGGAGACGTCGGCGGTGACGGTGAGGCTGCCGCGCTTGACGGCGTCGGCGAGCGCCACCGGCTCCAGCGAGGCGATGTCGTCGATGTCGATGACCGTGCGGACCTCGCCGGGCGGCATGCCGGCGTAGACGGCGACGGCCTGGGCGTGGCTCATGCCCGGGATGACCTCGAAGCGGGCCTCCTCCGCGGAGGCGGCCTTGATCTCGGCCTTCGCCAGGCGGTTCGGGTAGGCGTCGCCGACGACGAGGCGGGCGATGTTCTCGCCGTCGCGGGCGGCGGCGGCCATGAGCTTGCCCTGGTCGCTCGGAGAGTTCTCGATCAGCTTGATCTTGCTCTCGTCGCCGGCGAGTTCCTTCGCGGTCTCGATCAGCGACTGGGGCAGCGAGCGATCGTAGTAGACGCGGTCGGCCTCGCTGATAGCGTCGAGGGCACGCTTGGTCAGCAGTCCCGGATCGCCTGGGCCGGTCCCGACGAATCGCACGCGGCCCACCAGCTTACGGGCACTGGTCATGTTCTCTCCATCAACAGTCGTCTGAGCAAAAGGTCTACTTCAATAGTTGCTCGGCACCGTTCGCGAGCAAATCCTCGGCCAGCGCCTTCCCCACCGCGGCGGCCTCGGCCGCCAGCTCGGGGGTATCCCCCAGTTCGGCGGTGGTCGAGAGCTTCTCGGTGACGCTGCCGTCGGCGGCGAACGCCGCTCCCCGCAGATACAAGTCGAGTGTGCCGGGCGCTGCGCCCTCCGAGACGTCGGCGAGTGCGGCGACGGGTGCGCTGCATCCGGCTTCGAGGCGTTCCAGGAGACCGCGCTCGGCGGCGACCGCGGCTTGTGAGTACCGGTCGTTGAGCATACTCGAAATACGCGCAGATGTCTTGTCTGCTTTGCGGCATTCGACCGCCAACGCCCCTTGTGCCGGGGCTGGAAGCATCACCAACGGGTCGAGGTATTCGCTCACTTCACCCTCGCGGCCGACCCGTTTGATGCCGGCGGCGGCGATGACGACCGCGTCGAGGTCGTCGTCGACGCGGGCCATGCGGGTGTCGATGTTGCCGCGGATCGGCACGCACTCGAAGTCGCGGCCGAGGGCGAGCAGCTGGCTGATGCGCCGGGGCGATCCGGTGCCGATGCGCGAACCGGGGCCGAGGTCGGAGAGGGTGCGGCCGCCCCGGGAGACGAGCACGTCGCGGGGGTCGGCGCGCGGCGGCACGGCGATGACGAGGTGCTCGGGCTGGGCGGTGGGGAGGTCCTTGAACGAGTGGACCGCGATGTCGATCTCCTCGCGTTCCAGGGCGTCGCGCAGTTGGTTGACGAACACGCCGACGCCGAGCTGCGCGACCGGCACCGTCGTCCCGTCTCCTGTGGTCTTGATCTCCACGAGTTCGACGTCCTCGCCCGAGACGCGGGCGAGTTCGTCGGCGACGGTCTTGGTCTGGGCGAGCGCGAGCTTCGACGCCCTGGTGCCGACACGGATCACTTGGTGCCACCTTCCGGAACGATCTTCAAGGCTTCGATGAGGGCGGCGTCGTGGGGATCGGCGACGGTCTCGGGGCTCAGCGCGAACAGCTCGCGCAGGGCCTGGGCGTAGTCGGGCGCGCCGGGGCGGCCGGACAGCTCGCGGACGCGGACGGTCGGCTCGTGGAGGAGGCGCTGGACGACGCGGTGGACGGTGCGGGCGACCTCGGCGCGCTGGTCGTCGGTGAAATCGCCGCGGCGGGCGACGCGGGCGAGCTCGGTCTCGACGATGCCGGCGGCGGCGGACCGCAGCGCGGCCACGGTCGGGGTGACGGCGTCGGCGCGCAGGCTCTCGGTGTAGGCCTCGATCTCCTCGGCGATGAGCCGCTCGACCTCGGCGAGGGTCTCGGCGCCGGCCCCCGCGAACGCGGAGCGCTGGATCTCGGCGATGTCGATGACGTGGACGCCGTCGAGCGCCGCGACGTCCTCGGCGACGTCGCGCGGCAGCGCCAGGTCGCAGACGACCAGCCGGGAGCGGCGGCCTTCGAGCGCGGCGGCGTCGATGACCGGCGCGGGCGAGGCGGTGGCGCACACGAGCAGGTCGACGCCGGAGGCGAGCGAGTCGAGCGTGGCGTAATCGGCGACGGCCGCGCCGTGCTCGGCGGCGAGGCGGCGGGCCTTGGCGCGGTCGCGGTTGGCGACGGCGAGCGTGGCGGTGCCGGCGCGGGCGAGCGTGGCGGTGGCGAGGCCGCCCATGGCGCCGGCGCCGACGACGGCGGCGTCGGCCTCGGCGAGCGGTTTGCCGAGCGCCTCTTCGGCGAGGGCGAGCGCGGCGGTGACGATGGAGGGGGCGTGGGCGTCGACGTCGGTCTCGGCGTGGACCCGCTTGCCGACGCGCAGCGCCTGCTGGAACAGCTCGTGGAGGTGGCGGCCGACGAGGTCGGCCTCGCGGGCGGACTCGTAGGCGTCGCGCAACTGCCCGAGGATCTGGGGCTCGCCGGCGACCATGGAGTCGAGCCCGGCGGCGACGCGAAAGGCGTGGGCGACGGCGTCGGCGCCGTGGCGCACGTATCCGCAGGACGCGAAGTCGAGGGCGGCCTCGTGCCCGCCGCTCTCGGCGACGCCGGCGGAGCCGTAGATCGGCACTGGGGCGAAGCCGCCCCACAGCTCGCCGAGCTCGTCGACGATCGCCGACAGCGCGCCGTGGAACGTCGCGGCGGCGGCGTAGACCTCGACGCGGTTGCATGTGGAGAGCACCACGGCCTCGCGGACCTCGCCGCCGCGCAGGAGTCGCTCGGCCATGCGCGTGCCCGACTCGGCGTCCACCGCGAGCCGTTCCAGGGTCTCCACCGCGGCACTGCGATGCGAGATACCGACTACCAGGAGGTTCACTTCACCGTTCCCGTCTCTTGCCGCCTCAGCGTCTAGTGATGTGCGTCTTGTGATGTTCGTGGAATGACAGGATCTGCAACTCGACGGCCAGGTCGACTTTGCGGACCGCCACACCCTCGGGTACGGCGAGCACGCATGGCGCGAAGTTGAGAATGCTTGTGACCCCAGCTTGTACGAGGAGATCGGCCACATGTTGGGCGGCCGCTTCCGGTGTGGCGATCACCCCTATGTTGATGCGCTCGTCGCGGACCGCGTCGGCCAGGTGGGCAACGTCGCGCACGGTCAGGCCGTCGAGGTCCTTCCCTATGATGCCCGGGTCGGCGTCGAACAGGCCAATGATGTTGAACCCGCGCTCGCTGAATCCGGGGTAGCGGGCGAGGGCTTGTCCCAGGTGGCCAAGGCCGATGATGGCCACGCGGGAGTCTTTCGTGAGTCCGAGCACTCCGGCGATATAGGAGGCGAGCGTCGCCACGTTGTAGCCGACGCCGCGCATGCCGGTCGCCCCGAGCTGGGAGAGGTCCTTGCGGAGCATCGCCGAGTTGACGCCGGTGGCGGCGGCCAGCGTCTCGGAGGAGACGGTGTCGACGCCGGCGTCGGTGAGCGTCGAGAGCGCCCGCAGGTATTCGGGCAGGCGCCGAACGGTGGCGGCCGGGAGGTCGGCGGCCGCGGCCAAGTGGAGGTGCGCGGGGCCTCGGTGGTCGGTGCCTTCGCCGGTGGTCGTCAATGAAGCTCCAGGTCTCTCGCCGCCTGTGCGTTCCCGCCTGTACGTTCGTTCGCGCGGTGCACAGCGCCTGTGAGTTACTCAGCTTAGGGCGTGGCCTGTCGCGCAGATCGCATAGGCAGTGCTAACCGGCGGGGCGCTCACACGTTCGGACCGCCCGGCCCGCATCGAGGCGGCCGACCACGGGCGGTCCTCGGCTTCTCGGCGTGACGACTGAGGCGACTCGCGGGCACCCCGGGGCGGTACACCCCCGTATCGCTGAGCAGCGCTCAGCTGTACCGAACCTGTCGGGGCGCCCGGCGAGTCACCGTCAGGATCATTTTGCCCCGAAACAGACCCGATGCCCGCAAACCCGGATTTCTCGGCGCGTCACGCGCCGGCCGCGAGGTCCTGCTTCAAACGCGGCACGTCGACGTCCCAGTAGCCGTGCTCGGCGCCGTCGAGCAGCACCACCGGCAGCCGGTCGCCGTACTCGCGTGCGAGCTCCCGGTCGTCGGCCACGTCGACCTCGGTCCACCCGACTCCCGTCTCGCGGGCCACCGCGTCGAGGTCGGCCCTCGCCGATTCGCACAGATGGCAATCCTTTGTGGTCAAAAGTGTCAGTCTGTTCACCCTGGTCCCCCGCCGAATCCGGGTCCGCTCGTCCAGATCGCACAAGCTGTGCGACACCCTCTGTCATTCCTCGCTCACTATTGAGCGGGAACGGGCCCGGGATGCCGGGCCGCTGAACATCATATGGGGAGGTAATGGTGGGATTCCGCCCCCGCAAGGAAGGGTACGCCGGTTGCGGCTTCCAAGATCGACATCGGCCGGCCCGTGGCCGTCACTCATTGCGACACGCCGACTCCAAATCCCTCAGGAGCGCCGTTGCGATTCCTAGACTCAGGCGGGTCAGTCCCTGCGGGACCCGATCGCATGACTCGGCCCGACCCCTCACACGAGGAGGCCACTAGTGCCCGGTATTGCACCAGCCATGGCGACGCTCGCGAGCCATCGAACTGTGGTGCCCACAGCAGACACCGTCCCCTTCCTTCGCGGCAACTCGATCGCCGAAGTCCTGGCGTTGACCGGCACGGCGAGCCTGGAACGGCTCCGGCATGCCCTGTGGGCGGTCCTGAGCCTCGACACCGGCACCGCCGAGCAGAACTCCGTCCACGCCGGCCCGGCCGCCGACCAGGGGGCCGCCCCGAGCGCCGAGGCCGATCCGCACAGCGGCAAGCACCGCCGCGAACCCGAAGACCAGGCCGACGGCGAGGAGGTCGCCGCGCTGGTCGCCAGGGCGCAGGCGGGGGACTCCTCGGCCTTCGCCGAGATCTACGACCGCTACAGCGAGACCGTCTACCGGTACATCTACTTCCGCGTCAACAACGCCCAGCTCGCCGAAGACCTCGCGTCCGAGACGTTCCTGCGGGCGCTGCGGCGCATCTCCAGCTTCAGCTGGCAGGGGCGGGCCTTCGGGGCCTGGCTCGTCACCATCGCGCGGAACCTGGTGGTCGACCACTTCAAGTCGGGGCGGTACCGGCTGGAGATCGCCAAGCCGGACGTGCTCGGCGCCGACTCGCCGGAGACCGACCCGTCCACCTCGCCCGAGACCGCCACGCTGGAGAAGCTCACCAACGCCACGCTGCTCACCGCCGTCAAGAAGCTCAACCCCGACCAGCAGGAATGCATCGTCCTGCGGTTCTTGCAGGGCTTCACGGTCGCCGAGACGGCCCGCACCATGGGCAAGAACGAGGGCGCGGTCAAGGCGCTCCAGTACCGGGCCGTGCGCACGCTCGCACGGCTCCTGCCGGAGGGCTTCCGGGGCTGAGGACCGCCCCGGGCTCCCCTCCGGAGTCGGGAAACCGATGGAAACCCGTTTACCAGGGCATGAGCCCTGTATCACGACCCACACCGCCAAGCCAGGCCGTAACCTCAGGGGCTACTCGTGCGTTGTTCTAGGTACAGGAGCAGGATCCATGCAGTGAGAGGGGGTGTGCCCGGTGATCTACAACCCATTGGAACGCCGGCGCGCGGAGGAATTCGCACGTCAGCTTGATTCCGACGGTCCCAGCCACCCTCACTCGAGCGAGACCGCTCACCCATCGGGTGCGTCAGCGGAAGAACTCGCCGAACTCGTGAGCGTCACCGAACGCCTCCACGACCTCGGCGACCAGATGATGGCCGCCAGCCGCCCGTCGGCGCAGTGGCAGGATGCCACCCGGCGCCGGATCATGGCCGTCGCCGCCGACGAGGGCATCGGCGTCACCGCCCGGCACCGGGCCAGCGCCGCCGTCCCCGCGGCGGCCGGGCCGCCCGTCCTCGACGAGCTGTTCCCCCGCCGCCCGCGCGGCGGCAGGCGCATCGCCATCGTCAGCGCCCTCCTCACCGGCACCGTCGCCATCTCCGGCGTCTCCGCCGCCTCGGGGGACGCGCTGCCGGGCGAGACGCTCTACAACGTCAAGCGCTCCACCGAGCGCGCCCAGCTCGCGCTCGCCGGGAACGACCTCGGCCGCGCCCAGCTGCACCTCGAGTTCGCGGCCAACCGCATCGCCGAGGCCGCGGAGCTGGCCGACGACGACGGGGCCGCCGCGGGCGCCCTCACCGAAGCCGCCACCGAGCTCCGCACGGGCACCGCGCTCCTCGGCGAACTCGCCGTGGAGAACGACGACACCGTGCCGCTGGACTACATCGACCTGTTCGCGGGCGAGCACCGCTGGGCGCTCGAGGAGCTCGTCGAGAGCCTCGACGGCGAGGCCATGGCCGCGGGG
>NZ_BAAHCB010000020.1:333190-423198 GCF_054776215.1 Glycomyces tarimensis | reverse complement strand
CGACGAGCTCGTCGCCCTGCTGGAGTCCGCGGCGCAGCGCTCGGTGGAACTGCGCGAGGCGCTCTCGTGCACCGACCCCAGCGGTGCGTCCGACGAGCTGGGCCCCGTCCCGGGCGAATGCGTCAGCCATGACGCCATCGAGGGCGTCGGCCCGTCGAACCAGGGACCGGCCGGCTCCTCCGTGGAAGGCCAGGAGTCCGGCGGCGGCCAGGGCGAGGAGGCCGAGCCCGACTCGGAGGGCACGCCCTCGAACGGCGCCTCGCTCACGCCCGACACCGGCGACGGCACCACGACCCCGGTCGTGGACGCGGTGACCGACGCCGTCACCGACGCGGTCACCGGCGAGCCGGACGACGAGGACGAGGACCATGGAGGCGTGCTCGACGAGCTCTCCGGCGTCGTCGAAGACCTGTTCGGCTGAACCCCGCGGTCCGCTGACCCCACGTGTGGGCCCTGGTACGCGCCGGAAAGCTCGTTACGGGGCCCACACTGGAAATTCACCAAGGTCGCGTCCAGGCGTTACAGGGTGTCCGCCTTCGACCGGTAGGCTTTTAGCGTGTCTGAAACCGAGGCTTCAACCCGCACCTCCTACATGCCCCAACCTGCGGCCATGCGGGCCGGCGGCCACGAGCAACCGCGACACCACTCCGTCGTCGTCCAGGCCGACGCGCCGGGCGAGGACGAGCACGCCCACTCCCCCTCAGCGGCGTTCTTCGACGTCGACAACACCATCATGCACGGCGCCTCGATCTACTGGCTGGCCCGCGGCCTGGCCCGCCACGGCGTCCTCTCCGGCCGCGACATCCTGGGCGCGGCCTGGAAGCAGGCCCGGTTCAAGCTCAGCTCCGAACACCACGGCCACATGCAGTCCGTCAAGGCCTCCGCGCTCGAACTCGTCGCCGGCTACCCGGTCGCCGAGATGCGCGAACTGTGCGAAGAGGTCGTCGACCGCGACATCTCCCCGCGCATCCTCGCGCCCGTCCGCCGCCTCGCCGACCGCCACCTCGCCGATGACCAGGAAGTGTGGCTCGTGACCGCGAGCCCCGTCGAACTGGCCGGCGTCATCGCCTCCCGGCTCGGGCTCACCGGCGCGCTCGGCACCATCGCCGAAGTCGCCGACGGCTGCTACACCGGCCGCCTCGTGGGCGACCTCATGCACGGCCCCGCCAAAGCCGACGGCATCGGGAACCTCGCCGCCGAACGGGGCTTCGACCTGGAGCAGTGCACCGCCTACTCCGACTCGGCCAACGACCTGCCGATGCTGCGCAAGGTCGGCAAGGCCATCGCCGTCAACCCCGACGCCCGCCTCGCCCGCCAGGCCCGCCACAACGGCTGGCCGGTCCTGGACTACCGCCGCGGCCGGCGCGCCGCCAAGCTCGCGCTCCCCTCGGCCGCCGCCGCGGGCGTCGCCGCCGGCCTGTTCTACCTGCTGCGAGGGCGCGACCGCGAGTAATGGACCTCGCCCAGCACTCTTCCACCCAGCGGCTCACCCTCGCCGCCGCGATCGTCCTCGCCCTCGCCTGGCTGGTCTGGCCCGCCCCCGAACGCGCCGAGACGGTCACCGCGCCCGACGCCGACACCACGCCGACGGTCTGGGACGAGTGGGACGCCGAACCGGCCGACTGGCCGGGGACGATCGGCACCGCCGCATGGCGGCCGCTGTCCTTCCTGGACGACGACACCGCGCTCGGCACCGACGAGGCCGGCCGCCGGCTGCTGTACATCGAACGCGGCGACGAGGCGACCGCGACGGTGCTCGCCGAACCCGGCGGCGTGCCCGGCGTCGTCGCCACCGCCGCCACCGACGAACGCCTCGCCTGGATCCAGTCCACACCGGACGAGGATGGCCGGGTGGTCTCCGAGCTGTGGACCGCCGAACGCGGCCCCGACGGCACGCCCGAAGCCGCCGACCTCCTCACCGCCGACACCGGCGACGTCGTGCTCGCCGGCAGCGCCTACGACCTCCAGTTCGCCGCCGAGGAGCTCCACTGGCTCGCCACGGCACGCAGCGCCGAACGCGTCACCGAGCACCGCTCCGTCCCCGTCGGCGGCGGTGCGGTCCAGGTCGTCGGCCGCCCCGGCGCCTGGCAGGCCGCCGCCTGGCCGTGGCTGGCCGGCGCGGGCGCCGACTCCCTCGGCGGGTCCCGGCTCGTGCGGACCGACAGCGGCGCCGAGCTGCTCGTCACCGCCGACGCCGACGAACTCGTGCTGTGCTCGGCGACGTGGTGCCGCCTCGTCGCCACCGGCACCGACGGCTCCCGCGTCGACCTCGTCCGCCCGGACGGGACCGGCCGCGTCACCGTCGCCGAGGGCTTCGCGTCCGCCGTCGCCGTCGACGTCGGCCTCATCGACCGCTTCGAGCCACTCGAGGAGACCACCGGTACCGTCGGCGACGCGACACGCGTCACCCTGTTCGACCTCGAGGCCGCCGAGGCGTACCTCGTCGCTTCGGCCGCGGGCGAGACCGGCGCGGACACGCGGCGTCTGTGGTGGTCGACCGGCACCGACGAGCTGCTCCGGTGGCACGTGCTGGACCTCACGGACCTCGCTTGACGAGCTGCGGTACTCGCCGGCGCGGGTAACGTCAAGATCGTGACTACGCCACACGACACTCGGGCGGCCGTGCCGCAGATCATGGGGGTCCTCAACGTCACCCCGGACTCCTTCTCCGACGGCGGACGCTACCTCGACTTCGAGGACGCGGTGGGCCACGCCGAGCAGATGGCCGCCGAGGGTGCCGACCTGATCGACGTCGGCGGCGAGTCGACCCGGCCCGGCGCCGAGCGCGTGGACGCGACCACGGAGACCGCCCGCGTGGTCGACGTGGTGGCGGCCCTGACCGAGCGCGGCATGGTCGTGTCGATCGACACGACCCGCTCGGCGGTGGCGGCGGCCGCGATCGAGGCCGGCGCGAGCGTCGTCAACGACGTCTCGGGCGGGCTGGCCGATCCCGACATGGCCGGCGTCGTGGCGGCCACGGGCGTGCGGTGGGTGCTCATGCACTGGCGGGGCCACTCGACGGACATGCAGCGCCTGGCGCACTACGAGCACATCGTCGCCGACGTCAAGGCCGAACTGGAGGACCGCGTCGAGGCCGCGCTGGAGTCCGGTGTGGACGCGAGCCGCCTCATCGTCGACCCGGGGCTCGGATTCGCCAAGACCGCCGAGCACAACTGGCGGCTGTCGGCGCACCTGCACGAGTTCGTGGAGCTGGGCTACCCGGTGCTGTTCGGCTCCTCGCGCAAGTCCTACCTGGGCAAGCTCCTGGCCGACGAGGACGGCAAGCCGCGCCCGGTCGGGCAGCGGGAGGCCGCGACCCTCGCGACGTCGGTGCTGGCGTTCGAGGCGGGCGCGTGGGGCGTGCGCGTCCACGACGTGGCCGGCACCGCCGACGCCAGGGCGGTCTGGCTGGCCACCAGGAACGCGGCATAGGCCCCACTCCGGCTCCGCCCCGCGAGCATGCCCTCGGCTCAGTTCCGTGACCGTGGTTCTGAGTTCTGAGTTCGGAGTTCTGAGTTCGGAGTTCTCAGTTCCTGGTCCCGCTCCGTGACCGTGGGTCTGAGTGCCAGGTGCCGGGTTCCACTCCGTGACCATGCCTTCGATTCCACTCCGTGGAATGGTGGTTGCCGCTTCCAGACGAGCGGCCGTAACATTCGCCTCGTACTTCATCCAGAGCAGCTGAGGGGTCCGGCCCGACGACGCTGCGGCAACCACCGGCGGCAACGCCGGCAGGTGCCAATTCCGGCCCGCACAGCGGGAAAGATGAGGGAGGAGCCTTCTCGCATGTCTTCAGTTCAGTCAGCCAACGCTCTCTTCGCCGGCAGCCCGGCCAAGGGTCTCGTCTGCCGCAACTGCGGCGCCACCTACGAGCTCGTCGCCCAGCACGCCTGTTGGCAGTGTTTCGGCCCGCTCGAGGTCGACTACGACCAGGCCCGGCTCGCCACGGTCACGCGCGAGCAGATCGAGGCCGGTCCGCAGAACCTGTGGCGCTACGCCCCGCTGCTGCCCGTCGGCGTCGACCCGGCCGACCGCGTCAGTCTCGACCCGGGCCTGACCCCGCTCATCGACGCGAAGCACCTCGCCGCGGCGCTCGGCATGCGCAAGCTGTGGGTCAAGGACGACAGCGCCAACCCCACCCACTCGTTCAAGGACCGCGTGGTCTCCACGGCGGTCTCGGCCGCGGTCAAGCTCGGCTTCGACCGCTTCGCCTGCGCCTCGACCGGCAACCTCGCGAACTCCGTGGCCGCGCACGCCGCCCGCGCCGGCATCCCCTCGACCGTGTTCGTCCCGCACGATCTCGAGCCGGGCAAGATCATCCAGACCGCCGTCTACGGCGGCCAGCTGGTGGCCGTCGAGGGCTCCTACGACGACGTGAACCGGCTGTGCTCGGAACTGACCGAGACCGACGAGTTCGAGTCGACCGCGTTCGTGAACGTCAACATCCGCCCCTACTACGCCGAGGGCTCCAAGACGCTCGGCTACGAGGTCGCCGAGCAGCTCGGCTGGCGGCTCCCCGAGCAGGTGGTGGTCCCGATGGCGTCGGGCGAACTGCTCACCAAGATCCACAAGGCCTTCGAGGAGTCGGGCGAGATCGGCCTGACCGAGCCTGGCAAGGTCCGCGTGTTCGGTGCCCAGTCGGCCGGGTGCAGTCCGATCGCGGACGCCTTCGACGCCGGCACCGACGTCATCACGCCGGTCAAGCCGACCGGTATCGCCAAGAGCCTCAACATCGGCGACCCGGCCGCCGGGCCCTATGCGATCGAGGCGTGCCGCTCGACCGGCGGCGGCATGGCGAAGGTGACCGACGACGAGATCCGCGAGGGCATCAGGCTGCTCGCGTCGACCACGGGGGTATTCGCAGAAACGGCCGGCGGCGTGGTGGTCGCTACGCTCCGTAAGCTTGTGGAATCGGGTCGCCTGGACCCGGAGGCGGAGACGGTCATCTACAATACCGGTGACGGACTGAAGACATTGGACGCGGTATCGTCCCTGGTGGGGCCGACACATACGGTTCGTCCCTCACTGAAGTCGGCCCGCGAGGCCGGGCTCCTCGATGCCTGACCAGGCGTTTTGTAAAACGCTTGCCGAACTCACAAAATTATCACTCTCTGTGACCGATGTGAAGGCAACTGTCGGGTACCCGACAAAAAGAAGCGAACTTCGGGTCTTGACCGAATTCACTGAATGAGCAAGAATTCTTCTTGCGGGAGGCCGCAGCCGTCCTGTCGCCACTCACCCGGTTGACTGCGAGTCCTGGGGCTAGAACGTGTCGAGCAGCGCCAGCCGGTGTCAGGGACTGCGGTCTCCCGACCAATCCTCCCCGCAACAGTGCTACCCGGTTCCCCAGGGCATCAAACGCCCTCCGCTTGTCTCCTTGGTTCTTGTCGGTGCCGTGGACGAGACTCTTCGCATGAGCGACTTCACCATCGGCCGGCTCGACCCGACCGATCACCGCATGCTCCGGTCCATGATCGACACCGCCCTCGCCGTCCACGGCCACGATCGAGTGCCGCTGCCGGCCCCGTCGCTGCCGGGCTTCATCCTCAGCACCATCCAGCACCGCCTCGACCACGCCGAGGAGCACTGGATCGCCGTCGCGGACGGCGAAGTCGCCGGCTTCGCCCGCCTCGTCGTCCCGGTCCGCGACAACACCCACCTGCTGCAGTTCGACGTCCGCGTCCACCCCCGGCTGCGCGGCCGCGGCATCGGCTCGGCCATGCTCGACCACGCCGAGGCCCGTGCCGCGGAACTCGAGCGCACCACGCTCACCTGCTTCGTGCGCAGCCCCGTCCCCGAAGGGCCCGACTTCCTCGATCTCGGCACCGGCTTCCTCGAGCGTCGCGGCTACGGCAACTCGATGACCATGGGCCTGCGCGTGGTGGACCTCGACGCGGTCGACGACGCCGAGCTGGACCGGCTGTGGACCGAGGCGTGGCAGCGGGCCGACGGCTTCGAACTGGTCACCTTCGAGGGCGAACCGGACGCCTCGCTCGTGGACGGCATCGCCTACCTCCACGGCCGCATCTTCACCGACTCCCCCACCGGCGACTGGGACGTCCGCGAGATGGTCTTCGACGCCGACCGCCTCCGCGACGAGGGGCGAGCGGACCGCGAGCGGGGCGTGCTCCGGCTCCAGGCCGCGATGATCCACACCGCGACCGGCGCGGTCGCCGGCACCACCGAGATCCACGTCTACGGCGGCAACGAGCGCACCGCCGACCAGGGCGACACGATCGTCGACCCGCGCTTCCGAGGCCACCGGCTCGGCACGATCCTCAAGATCGCCAACCAGCGGCGCGTGAGGGAGTGGCGGCCCAGGATCCGCTATATCTGGACCGGCAACGCCGAGGACAACCGGCACATGATCGCCATCAACGAGGCCGTCGGCTACCGCAGAGCGGCGCTCGGATCGCTGTTCCAGAAGCGCCTGGCCTGAGCGAAACCCGATTGCCGGCCCGCGGGCGCTCGGGCAGACTCAGCGCATGAGCGAATACGACATCGTCCGGATCGACCCGCTCGATCACGACCTCGTGCAGTCATGGCTGGCCGTCGGCGAGGCCGTCGAGCGCGTCGACTGGTGCGACGCCATGGGCTGGCAGCCGACTAGGCGCATGATCGGCCTCCTCCAGCGCCGGGCCGACATCGACGCCGAGAACTGGGTCGCGGTCTCCGGCGGCCGCGTCCTCGGCTGGTACGAGCTCGAACTGCCCGTGCGCGACAACCATCACCTGGCCGAGTTCGAACTCGAGGTCCACCCCGACGAGCGGCGGCGCGGCGTCGGCACGGCGCTGCTGGCGCATCTGGAGCGGCGTGTCACCGAGCTCGGCCGCACCACGCTCTCGACGTGGGCGCCCGTCCCCATCCCCGGCGGCATGCCGATCGGCGACACCGCAAGCGGCTTCGCCGCCGCGAGCGGCTACAAGAACACCTTGGACAACGTCGTCCGCATCTGCGATCTCGACAAGGTCGACGAGGCCGAGCTGGACCGGCTGTGGACCGAGGCGTGGCGGCATGCCGAGGGCTTCGAGCTCGTCGCCTTCGAAGGCGCCCCGCCGGAGGACCTGGTCGATGGCATGGCCTACATGCACGCCCGCATGTACACCGACATGCCGCTCGGTGAATGGGACCTCCAAGAGGCCGACTTCGACGGCGCCCGCTTGCTCGAGATGGACCGGGTGCGCCGCGAGCGGGGCGAGCTCGAACTCCAGGTCGCGGTGCGGCACATCGAGTCCGGCGACATCGCCGGGTTCACCCACATCGTCATCGAGGGCGGGCGCGAGCGGCACTGCCATCAGGGCGACACGATCGTCGACCCGCGCTTCCGAGGCCACCGGCTCGGCACGATCCTCAAGATCGCCAATCAACGGCGCGTGCGCGAATGGCGCCCGAAGATGCGCTACATCTGGACCGGCAACGCCGCCTCCAACGAGCACATGATCGCGATCAACGAGGCGGTCGGCTACCGGAAGGCGTGCAACGAGGTCGTCTTCCAGAAGAAGCTCGCTTAGGTGCGCGGCCCGGGGACTTCGACGGTGTCGCTCTCCCCGCGGCCGACGACGGCGGCGTGGATCTCGTCGACCTTCGCCTCGAGCGCCGCCATGCGGCGCTCGAGGTCGGCGGCCTCGGCGCGGTCGGCCTCGCCCTGCGCGCTCACCCGGTCGACGAACCAGGACGCGAGCGAACCGCTGACCAGACCGACCAGGCCGATCGCGGCGAACATGAGGATCGTGGAGATGATCCGCCCGGTGGTCGTCTGCGGCACCAGGTCGCCGTAGCCCACGGTCGAGGCGGACACGACCGACCACCACACGGCGTCGCCGAACGTGGTGATCTGCGCGCCTTCGTGGCCGCGCTCGGCGTCGAGGACGGCGAGGCTGGAGACGAACAGGATCATCATCGTCACGCCGGTGATGTAGACGCTGGCCTTGGTGCGCAGCGAGGAGCGGGCGTGGCGGCTGAACGCCTCGATGAGGACCAGCACCATCCGCACCAGCCGCAGGGGGCGCGCCAGTGGGATGAGCACCATGATCAGGTCGAGCGGGTGGGTGTAGACGAAGCGGCGCCGGTTTCCCGCGCCGGCCAGGTACAGCCGAAGCCCGTAGTCGACGGCGAAGAGCAACCACACCGCCGCGTTGACCACCGTGGCGGCGTGCATGCCCCAGGCGGGCAGCTCGGGGTAGAGGATGGGCGCGGCGTAGGCGATGAGGAACAGCAGGGCGAGCAGGAACAGCGGCGTGTTCGTCGCGCGCTCCCATGCGGTGAGCTGCTCGGGCCAGCGCGGGTCGTGTTCGCGTGGGAATGGTGAGGCGGGCACGGACCCCAGGCTATCGGCTCGCCCGGCGAACGACCCTATGCCGCTTTGACCGTATTGCGGCTTTCGCGTGGTCTACGATCCGACCATGAGCGACGATCCCTACTGGAATGCCGAGCCGCCCGGCGAGCCGCCGGGGGCGTTCGCGAGCGGCGATCCGCTGGTGACCGACAGCTTCGAGCGCTGGTGGAGCGCCTCGACCGGTGTCGTGGCGCGCTCGTGGCGCTCGATGGGGCTGATCCTGCTCATCGGCGTCGCGCTGCCCCGGTGGATCCTGGGCTCCTATTCGAATCTGGCGTCCGGCGATGCGGACTTGGGCGAAGGCGGCTGGGGCGACGTCGCCGCCGACTACTGGCCGGGGTGGCCGGCCGCGACCGTCGGCGGCCTGCTCGGGCTGGTCCTGCTGTATCTGGTGGCCGCCTCGGGCCTGGCCGCGACGCGCGCGGCCGCCGCCGAGGCCGCGGGAGGGTTCCTCAGCCTCGGTGAGGCGTTCGGCTTCGGGTTCGCGCGCGGCTGGAAGCTGTGGCTGTGGCTGCTGCTGGCGTGGGTGACGATCGGCGTCGGCCTGGTGCTGTGCGTGCTGCCGGGCCTGTGGGCGGCGTTCGCGCTGAGTCTGATGGTCCCGGCCGCGACCTTCGAGCCGCACCGCAGCCCCTTCGCGCGGTCGATCGGGCTGACGCATTCGGCGTTCTGGGCGGCGCTGGGCCGGCTCGTCATCGTCGTCCTCGTCGTCTTCGCGGCCAATCTGGTCATCACGCTGCTCGGCGCGGTCCTGACCGCGGTCTGGTCGGGCCTGTTCGCCGGCTGGCTCGCCTCGATCCTGACCGTCGTGACCGAGGCGGTCATGGCGCTGCTGCTGCTCGCGCCCATGATCTGGGTGCTCGCCGCGGCCCTGTGCTCGTACGCGTGGCTGCGCGGGCGGCGCGAGTCGGTCTCGGCCACCTCCCTGTCGGCCGAGGCGTCGTCGCCGCACGGTGCGGCTCGCGAGCCGTAGACTGGCGCGGTTCGCCCCCGGCGAGGGGGCGCGCGGCGCTTGCGGACTGCCACTGGATTCGTGCCCCGGATTGGCACTCTCGAGGCGAGAGTGCTATACCTGAATTGGCACTCGCAGCCCGTGAGTGCTAAAAGCGTGTTGAGGTGGTCGGGCCGTTCTCGGCCTGCCGTCGCGGGGTGCCGCCTCACCGTCGACAACGAACGTTATCCGAAAGGAAGCCATCTGCAATGGCGAAGATGATCGCATTCGACGAGGAGGCTCGCCGCGGGCTCGAGCGGGGTATGAACGTCCTCGCCGAAGCCGTCAAGGTGACCCTCGGCCCGAAGGGCCGCAACGTTGTGCTGGACAAGAAGTGGGGAGCCCCAACGATCACCAACGACGGCGTGTCCGTCGCCAAGGAGATCGAGCTGGAGGACCCCTACGAGAAGATCGGCGCTGAGCTGGTCAAGGAAGTCGCCAAGAAGACCGACGACGTCGCCGGCGACGGGACCACCACCGCCACCGTGCTCGCCCAGGCGCTCGTCAAGGAGGGCCTGCGCGCCGTCGCCGCCGGTGCCAACCCGATCGCCATCAAGAAGGGCATCGAGAAGGCCGTCGCGGCCGTCGTCGAAGAGCTCCAGGCCGCCTCCTCCGAGGTGGACACCGAAGAGCAGATCGCGAACACCGCCTCGGTCTCCGCCGGCGACGCCACCGTCGGCGCCATCATCGCCGAGGCGATGGAGAAGGTCGGCAAGGAAGGCGTCATCACCGTCGAGGAGTCGAACACGTTCGGCCTCGACCTGGAGCTGACCGAGGGCATGCGCTTCGACAAGGGCTACCTGTCCGGTTACTTCGTGACCGACCAGGACCGCATGGAGGCCGTGCTCGAGGACCCGTACATCCTCATCGCGAACCAGAAGATCTCCGCGGTCAAGGACCTGCTGCCCACGCTGGAGAAGGTCACCCAGACCGGCAAGCCGCTCCTCATCATCTCCGAGGACGTCGACGCCGAGGCGCTGGCGACCCTCGTGGTCAACAAGGTCCGCGGCATCTTCAAGTCCGTGGCCGTCAAGGCCCCGGGCTTCGGCGACCGCCGCAAGGCCATGCTCGGCGACATCGCCATCCTCACCGGCGGCCAGGTCATCTCCGAGGAGATCGGCCTCAAGCTGGAGTCCGCCACGCTCGACATGCTGGGCACCGCCCGCAAGGTCGTCATCACCAAGGACGAGACGACCATCGTCGACGGCGGCGGCGAAGAGGAGCAGATCCAGGGCCGCGTGAACCAGATCCGCGCCGAGATCGACAACTCCGACTCCGACTACGACCGCGAGAAGCTGCAGGAGCGCCTGGCGCGCCTCGCCGGTGGCGTCGCGATCATCAAGGTCGGCGCGGCCACCGAGGTCGAGCTCAAGGAGCGCAAGCACCGCATCGAGGACGCCGTGCGCAACGCGAAGGCCGCGGTCGAGGAGGGCATCCTCCCCGGCGGCGGAACCGCGCTCGTGCAGGCCGGCGCCACCGCCTTCGACAAGATCGAGTCCGAGGGCGACGAGGCCACCGGTGTGGAGATCGTCCAGCGTTCGCTGGGCGCCCCGCTGCGCGCCATCGCCGAGAACGCCGGCCTCGAAGGCGGCGTCGTGGTCGAGAAGGTCAAGGGCCTGCCCAAGGGCGAGGGCCTGAACGCCGCGACCGGCGAGTACGTCAACATGCTCGACGCGGGCATCCCCGACCCGGCCAAGGTGACCCGGTCGGCGCTGCAGAACGCGGCAAGCATCGCGGCGCTGTTCCTCACCACCGAGGCCGTCGTGGCCGACGCTCCCGAGAAGGAGAACGCCGGTGGCGGCGGGGCTCCCGACATGGGCGGCATGGGCATGATGTAAAGAGCTGCCCGCTCAGTACTGCACGGGAGAGCCACGCACGGTAGAGTGAGTGGTTCTCCCTTTCTCTGTACTGGCCACCAGTGCAGACAGGCAATACAGCGCCTGATGCGCACGCGGCATCCCGTTCTCCCAGAACGGGATGCCGCACTGGTTTACTGGACGTGCCCGCCACGCTACCCTGGACATATGCCCCCGCACGGTCGCGAAGCCCTACTGCCAGTGGCAATCGGCGCACTGGCGGTCGGCGCCGCGCTGGCCGCCGGCTCCCCCGCCGGCGCGGCCGAGCACGAAGCCCCCGACTACCGCGACGACGGCCCTTACCTGCTGGTGTGCCCCGCCGACGCCGAGCACTTCACCGAACGCAACGCCGAGGTGTCCTACAACCAGCGCATCGCCAACGAGCAGCTGCACGAGCGATGCGCCGACGACGGCTTCTCCGACCTCGCCGACGCCGTCGCCGCGATCGACGAGGCGGGCGCCACCGTCAAGATCCTCCCGGGCTACTACGTGCTCGAAGCGCCCCTGGTGCTCGACGGAGCCGACCGCCTCCAGATCGAAGGCCTCGGCGACGGCCCCGAAGACGTCCGGTTCACCACCGCCCAGGCCGCCGACACCGTCATCACCGCGCAAGACGCCACCGGCCTGTACCTGGAGGGCTTCACCGTCACCGGAGCCGCGACGAGCGGGCTCCACCTAGAAGGCGTCGAAGGCGCCACCGTCGCATCGGTCGCCGCGACCGGCAACGGCGAGCACGGCATCCGCGTCGGCGACTCGACCGCCGTCGCCATCGCCGACTGCGCCGCGAGCGGCAACGGCACCGCCGGCGTCACCCTCGACGGCACCGAAGGAACCGTCACCGGATGCGCGAGCGCCGACAACCTCACCGGGCTCCTCCAGACCGGCGGCGGCGACGTGGTGCTCGAAGCGAACCGCCTGTACGACAACACCACCGGCCTCGTCGTCGCCGACAGCGCCGAAGGACACCGCCTGCGCGCCACCGGCAACAGCATCTACAACAACAACGCCGACCACTACGGCGGCGACTGCGACACCGGCCTGTGCCCGCGGCAGCGTGCCCCGATCGGCGTCGGCGTCCTCATCGCCGCGGCCAACGACACCCGCTTCACCGGCAACCACATCTGGGGGCAGCGGACCGCCGCCGCCATGATCTGGGGCGAGGCGGGCATCGACGACGACGCCTCCCACCGCAACGAGTTCGAAGGCAACACCCTCGGCTTCCGCGACGACGGCCAGCGCTCCCGCAACCGCCTCGACCTGTGGTGGGACGGCCAAGGCGAAGGCAACTGCTTCAACGAGCCCGAAGCGCTCCACACCACCCCCGCCGTCCTGCCCGCCTGCGGCGGCGAATCCGGCCCCGCCCGGCTCCTCGGCGACCCCGTCAAGACCTTCAAGCTCTGGCACTGCGGGCCGGGCGAGCTCGACGGCGGGGCCGTCCCCGCCGGATGCGACTGGTACGGCGCGCAGTTCACCGACCGGCTCGAATTCCAGACCGCCGTCGTCTTCGCCGCCGCCCTCCTCTTCCTGACCGGCGCCGGCTGGCTCGGCGCCGCCCGCTCCCCGACTCCGCCGCCGCCCATGTCGATGACGTTCTCAGCCATCGCCACCGGCTCTGCCGCGGTCCTGATGATGCTCGCCGCCTGGTCCGGCCGCAGCGACTACGAGGCCCTCGCCATCGGCCTGTGGGGCCTGGGCTGGATCCTCGCCGGCCGTTCCTGGTTCTCCGCCGGTCTGCACGCCTTCGGCGGCTTCACCGCCCTCATCGGCGGGCTCGCCATCCTCGACGCCGTCGACCGCGGCGTCTGGATCGTCCCCGTCATCCCCGCCTCCCCGGCCTGGATGTGGTTCCTGCTGCTGCCGGTGTGGATCCTGCTCGCCCTCGGCGCGGTCTTCCGCCGCTACACCCCCGAGCCCGCTTCACCACCGGTGCAACGCACCCCGGTCACCGTTCCCTCCCACAACCGCTTCGACTGGTAGGCCCGATCGCGTAGGGTTACCGCATGACTTGGACCTGGCAGATCGAAGACGCCGACGGCACCACCCTCGACACCCCCGACACCGACCTGGGCAGCCAGGGCGACGCCGAATCGTGGCTGGGCGAGCGGTGGCGCGACTTCGTCGCCGAAGGCGCCACCGTGGCCGTCCTCCTCGAGGACGGCAGGCCCGTCTACCGCATGGACCTGGACGCCGCCGAGGAGTGACGGCGCCGCCGCCGGAGCTCGCCCGGCCGCGTCGATCCGCTATAGGCTGGGCGGCGTGACCGACTCTGGCCCTCTCACACTCACCGCGACCCGCGCTCGCGCCGCGCTGGACGCCCGCCGCGGCATCATCCGCCTCCACCCCGAGGTGCTCAGCGCGCTCGGCCTCCGAGCCGGCGACGCCGTCGACCTGGCCGCACGGCGCAGCACGACGGCGATCGCGCTCGCGGCCGACCGCGTCGCCTCCCGGCGGGCCCTGTACGCCGACGACCTGACGCTCGGCAACATCGGCGCCAGGGACGGCGACCCGGTGCGCATCGCCCCCGCGGAGCTCACGGCGGCCGACCGGGTCGTGGTGAACGGCCCCGCCTCGGTGATCGCCGCGGTGGACCCCGACACACTGCGGCTGGCGCTGCTGAGCAAGGTCGTGAGCGTCGGCGACGACGTCTCGCTCCTGCCGATCGAGATCGGCGACGGGCACCGGGAGATCGTCTCGGCCACCAGGCAGACGCTGAACAACACCCTCGGCATGGGCTGGACCACGATGGTGCTCAACGTGGTCGAGGCCGAACCCGCGACGTCGGCGATGATCACCACCGACACGATCGTACGGTGGGAGCACGACGCGCCGGCCTCGATCGACGTGCCGCTGCCGGGCATGGGCCGAGTCGCGAGCCTCCAGCGGGCACGAGTGGCGACGCCGAGCGGAGGCCAGACGGTCCAGCCGCGAAGCCGCACGGCCCCGCCGCGGCTCGAACCCCCGGCGGAGGCGGCACCGAAGGAGACCCGGCACATCCCCTACGAGGAACTGGTCGGGGCGCGGATCCCCGCCGAAGAGCTCCGCGAACTGCTCGACCTCGGCTTCCACCACCGCGAGGTACTGACCGTCGTCGGCACGGACATGACCCTCGGCGTGCTCGTCTCGGGCCCCTCGGGCGCGGGCAAGGCGACGGTGGTGCGCTCGGTTGCCGCCGAGGTCGGCGCGGGCGTCAGCGAACTCGACGGACCGGAACTGGCCGCGATCGAGGCGAACGCGGCGGCCGAGCGGCTGCGCGCCGCCGTGGCGGCGCTCCCGACGCCGGGCGTGCTCCTGGTGACCGGCGCCGACGCGATCGCGCCCGCGGAGCGCAAGACCCCGCTGGGCACGATGTTCAAGACGCTCGTCGAGGAGGTTCTCGACAACGACCACGCCGTGGTGTGCACGACCTCCCGCACCGAGGACCTCGACGCGGACCTGCGTGGACGCCTGGAGCACGAGGTCGTGGTCCCGATGCCGGACGCCGACGCGAGGCGGGAGCTGCTGCTGTACTACACGCGCGGCATGAAGGTCGCCGAGGACGTCGCGATCGAATCGGTGGCGCACCGCTCGCCCGGCTACGTCGCGGCGGACTTGGCGACGATGGTGCGCGAGGCCGGGGTGCGGGCGGCGATGCGCGCCAAGGACGGCGGCGCGACGGCCCTGCAGAACTCGGACTTCGACTCCGCTCTGGACTCGGTGCGGCCCTCGAGCATGGCCGGCGACTCGGTCGAGCTCGGCGGCCTGACGCTCGCCGACGTGGGCGGCATGGAGGACCTGAAGCAGACGCTCACCGAAACGGTCCTGTGGCCGCTCACCTACCCCGACGCCTTCACCCGCCTCGGGATCGAAGCGCCGCGCGGCATCCTCCTCTATGGCCCTCCCGGTTGCGGCAAGACGTACATCGTGCGCGCCGTCGCCGGCGAGGGGCACGCGAACGTGTTGAGCGTCAAGGGCTCCGAACTGCTCAACAAGTGGGTGGGCGAATCGGAGAAGAACGTGCGCGAGCTCTTCAGGCGGGCCCGCCAGGCCTCTCCGACGCTCATGTTCTTCGACGAGCTCGACGCGCTGGCCCCGGTGCGGGGCGGCGGCACGGACGGCGGCACGGCCGACCGGGTGGTCGCGGCGCTGTTGACCGAACTGGACGGCGCGGAGGCGCTGCACGACGTGGTCGTGGTGGGGGCGACGAACCGCCCCGACATGATCGACCCGGCGCTGCTGCGCCCGGGACGCCTCGAGCGGCTGGTCTACGTGCCGCCGCCGGACGCGAGCAGCCGCGCGGAGATCCTGCGCGCCAACGCGAAGAACGTGCCGTTCGCGGACGATGTGGACCTCGACGAGATCGCCGACGAGCTATGGCTGTACTCGGCGGCGGACTGCGCGGCGCTCGTGCGGGAGGCGGCCTTGACGGCGATGCGCGAATCGCTCGACGCCACCGTGGTGACCGCCGCGCACATGGAGCGGGCAATGGAACGGGTCCGCCCGAGCCTGGACCCGAAGCAGCTCGAACGCCTCGAACGCTACGCCGAAGACCGCGAGTCCTGACGCCCGTCCGTAAGCGCCAGGACCCGCCTGTTCGGCTTCGGCGCCGACCCCGAGCCCGCCCCAACTCCGGCCGACTACTCGCCCAGACCAGAGCGCAGGTCGAGCCGTACTCGACGCGGAGCTGGTCGCTCTGCACCAAGGCAGCGATGACAAGACCAAGGCAGCGATGACAAGGTGCCGGGGTGATCAGGGCAGGTCTCTGAAGTTGGCGCCGGTGTGGTCGGGCGGGTGGCCTGCTGGGCCCGGCAATGGCGGCGGGTGCGTTGGCGGGATCGGTGTCGTGGATGGCCCGGCTGCGCTGAGGCGACGACAAAAGCGGGAGCAGGTGGAGGGTGGAGGCGGTCTGCCGTCGCGGATGTGGCAGGTGGTGCCGTGCCGAGTGGCGCTGGGCTCTGGCTGGGCGGCGGATTCGGGATGATTGGTGGTCCGGTTCTGGGCCTGGGCATGGAGAAGGGCTCGAAGCCGTTGCCGGTTTCGAGCTGGCGACCTATGAGGTGCCTTCCCCGCCACGGCCTCCCGCAGCGGGCGGGTTAAGAACGGCGGCGGTCCGTAGTCCGGTGCCGGTGCGGCCCTTACCGGTTCGCGAATCCGCTTCGCCTCGGTCAGCGCTGCCGAAGTCTCGTATTCCCGCCTCTGGCCCTGCCCCAGTTCCGGCGCTGAAGCCGGTTCGGGTTCGGTCTCGGGTTGGGGCGTCGGGGTAGTGAAGCGGGCTCGTGCTTTGGCGCGGGCGGCTTTCGCGGCGGCCATGACCTGCTCGGTCTCGGCCCGCTCGGCAGCCGCTTCGAGGTCCGGTTTCAGGGTCTCCGACCATTCCTCGGGATACAGCCCGGTCGGGAAGGCGTTCGCGATGTCCTCGGCGAAGCCCAGATCCAGGTCGGTGTCGGTGCGCCAGTCCGAGCACCCGCACTTGAGGTCGGGGTCGGTGTCCTCGTGCCCGTCGTGGTGGACGATCAACGCCTTACCCGGTCCGGTCTTCTGAATCGACCAGCCGGGGGTGTGGATGCGGCCGTGGTGGAACCGGCACAACAGGATCAGGTTCTCCGCCACCGTCGGCCCACCATTCACCCAGTGGCGGATGTGGTGGGCTTCGGTCCACTGCACCGGTGCGAGACAGCCGCTCCACGCGCACCCGCCGGGCTGCTCGAGTTCCAACTTCCTGCGCAGCGCCGAGTTCGGCAGGCGCAGGGCACGACCGAGTTCGATCGCTTCCCCGGTGCGGTAGTTGAACACGTTGGGGATGACCAGGCCCTCGCAGGCGAGCAGGCGGGCCTTCCCCAGGGAGATAGGGTCGCCCTCCAAGGTGGCCACTCGTCCGGTGTCTTCCCCGGCCAGGGTCTCGATGTCGACCGACAGGTGCAGGATGGCGGTGTGCCCGTGCCGCTTCGCCGCGTGCGGGTCGGCCCCATGGGCCGCGAGCACCTGGTGGAACGCCTCGGCCCGCCGGTTCGCCGCAGGCGGCAGGCACCCGTCCTCGTCGAGCTCACCCTGACGCGGAGGCGGCAGCGCTGTCGTCAACAGCTTCGCGAACAGCTTCCCGGTATCCGAAGACAGCAGCCCGGAGAGGACGAACATACCGTTCTCGGTCTCCACCAGGTCCAGCCGTTGCAACGACTGCTGCCCGAGCCCGTCCAACAGCTCCTCACCCGAGTCGAGCGCGGCTTGAAGTTCGTCGAGTTGGGCGTGCACGTCTTTGACGGTGGCGTGGACGCAGTACTCGGCAATCAAGTGCTCCGGGGTCGCACACAGCGTCTCGGCGTCGAACGGGGAGGGCACCGGTTCCTTGTAGGGAGTGCGGGCGTAGACGCGCAGTGCCTTGGTCGCGTCCAGTCGGCGCACGGCTGCCGCGACCCGGTCGATCCGGGCCGCAGCCGACGTCGCCGTGTCGGCCAGGACGGTGAACTTCCCTGCCGTGCGGGCGATCGCCGCCAGATCAGCAGCCGTGCGCAGGTGGAAGTCGAAGGTCGACACCAACCATTCGCGCAAGGCCGAGAAGCCGTCGCAGTCGCGGTGGATATTCCACGCTTTCGCCTCGATCACCCGGGCGAGCACCTGCGCGTGAGCGGAGTTGATCAGGGAAGCGGCCTCATCGAGATCGGTGTGGATGACCTTGGCGCGTTCGCTCCGCTCGGTCCTGCTGGGCTTCGTGCTCGCTTTGGCCATGTCACACCTCCTTGAGGTCTCGTACGAACCTGCTGTTTCCGCCGGTTCGTGCTATACCTCTATTCTCCCAGGTCACAGGGTCTTTGTCATCACCCATTAGGGTGGGAAAACGCTCACGTTTCCGCCGCCCGAGACCACGAGAAGTCCTGCCCCGCAAGAGAAACCGGACACCACACGGCCCGCCGCGAAACGGCCCGCGCCCACACCGCACCGGCACGCCCGCCGACCCAACCTCCACAAGCCACCAACCTCTTCGTCGCTGACGCCTTTAGTGCAGCGCAACCATCAACGCCACACCGTTCCCGCCAGCGCCCCACCTTCCATTGCCGGTCTCCCCCGGCGGACTGCCAGCGCTCAGGCGTCTCCGTCGAGATCGGTGCGCTGTCGTACCACTTCGAGCCCTTCGTCGGTCATCGCCATCTCGTAGAGCTTCCCCCGTGCATGCTCGAACGGGCGGTGCAGCACCAGCATCAGCCGACCTTCAAAGGTGGTGAACAGCATCCCGTGTCCCGAGTCGCCGCGCACCAGCGGTTCTCCTTGCGTCCACGGGCCTTCGAGCCTGCCGCTTGTGGACACGGCGTAGGTCTGCACGTAGTCGCCGTCCACCTGCCCGCCCGATACGCGGTTCTTCTCGTAGGTCGACCACAGGCAGATCAGGGCGCCGGAGGGCGCGCGGTAGAGCTGCGGCCCGTCGGTGACGTAGGGTGCGAGCTGGGCGGGTACGCCGGCCGGGAGTTCGCGGGTGATCCAGCCCGCGTCCGAGCCGCGGAAGAGCACGACCGCGTCGCCGACGACCTCGTCGAGTGTTTCGGAGAGCGGAAACGCCTCGATGGTGCCGTCGATGCGCTGGATCCATTCGTTGGCGAAGACCATCCACGGCCTGCCGGCTTCGTCGGTGAACAGGGTCCCGTCGAGTGTCATCAAATCGGCGGGGAGGATCGGTGCTTCGGGTTTGAGCATCCGGAACGGGCCGGTGAGGGAGTCGGAGACGGCCACGGTCGTCGAGCGTCGGTAGTTGTCGAGGCCGAACGGCACCCCGTACCGGCCCGGCTCGGGCACCTTGATCTCGGCGTCGGCATTGTGGAGCGTGGTGAACAGGTACCAGGCTCCGCGCCAGCGGTGGACTTCCGGCGCCCAGGCGCCGTCGCTCGCCCACGGCTCGCCGTCCTGGTCGTCCACGAGGAACACGGGGACCGGCTCGGCCCAGTCGCGCAGGTTCTCCGAGCGGTAGACCATGGTGCCGACGCCGTCGGCGCTGATCGGGCCGGTGGCGCTCGCGGTGAAGCCCTGGTTGGCGGTGTACAGGTGGTAGAGGCCGCTCTCGGCGTCGGCGACGATGTAGGGGTCGTGCAGCGGCATCTCGGGCAGCCGCAGCGGGAACGACGTCGGCCGGGCGGGGTGGGCGGCGCTCATCCGGGAAACGCTATCAACGGCTTGTGGAGGGTGTCAATCGCTCCGGCCGAACCACGCCTCGGCCTGCGCGACGAGCCGCCGCACTGGGTTCAGACGCGGCGGTGCGGGCGGGTGGGGGGCGCGGTCGGGGAGCTTGAAGCCCGGCTCGATCAGCCGCGGGCGCAGCTCGCCGACCGGTTTGATCCACGAGTCGGCCACCGCCCCGTCGGGGTCGGCCTCCCATTCGCGCCCGCTCCGGTCGAGCCCGATCGGGTAGACCGTGATCCCCTCGCGGGCGATCTTGATCCGCAGGAAGCACTTCTGGTCGGTGATGGACAGGCCGGCGAACAGCTCGTTCGCGTTGACGCCGAGCCGGTTGGCGATCACCAGGTAGAGGCCGACCAGCCAGGTGCAGACGAGCCCGGCCACCGGCAGATAGGCCACGAACGCCCAGAAGTCGTTCCACGGCAGCGCCGTGAGCGCCCGCGCGCCCGCCCACGCCAGTCCGATCTGTGCCGCGCCGTGCCCCAGGCCGAGCAGGTAGTGCTTGAAGCCCCGGGACCCCTGACCGGGATGGGCGAAGGCGATTCCGGCGGCGATGAGCACCGCGGCGGCCGCCACGAACGGGCCCGTTCCCTCCAGAACGGAGGCCGTGGCGACGAGCATGATGACGCTCATCAGGAGCGTGAAGCCCTTGTTGAGCCACGGCAGCCGCCCGAAGATGCCGAACGCGTACCGCAGCGACCGAGTGCGGCTCGGATAGGTGTCCGTGAGCTCGTACTCCCGTTGCGCGACCTCGGGCTTGCTCACCGACTGGCGTGGCGCGACGATCGTCGGCGGGAGGTTGTGCGTCGGCGACAGGTACGCCCCGCCGCCGCCGGCGGTCAGCAGGTGCCGCGTCCCGTCGACCTCGGCGTAGTGCGCGTAGTGGTGGCGGTCGCCGGTGAGGATGAGCGGCACCTCGGCGTCCCGCTCGGCCACGATGTCGCGGATGAACTGGTCGATCCGGTCGAACGAGCTCGGGTCCTCCTCGGTCCACACCCACGACGGCTGCTGTACGCACAGGATCACCTGGTCGCCGGGCCGCATGTTCTCGGCGACGGTGGTGAAGTACTCCAGTTGCGACTGGTCGAGGTGCGCGTCGAACTGGGCGTCGATGGCGAACAGCCACCAGTTGTGCGGGAGGTTGAGCGCGAAGTACGACCGGGTCTGCGCGGTCTTGTAGCCGCCGACGCTCCGGCCCTCGATGAACTGCCGCCCGAAGGCGGTGAGCCCGTCGAACCAGTCGTGGTTGCCGGGGATCGCGTACAGCGCCACCGGCGAGGCCGGGTTCGCCGCCTCGTAGGGCCCCTTCATGCGGTGCTCGTACTCGCGCCAGTTCGCCGCCGGGTACACCTCGTCACCGCCCATGATGAGCACCGAGCCGCGCGGCAGGCGCTCGCCGCCGACCTCGAGCTCGCGCTGCCCCAGCAGGTAGGCGATCGAGTAGGTGGCGTCGAAGCCGTCGCCGATGTCGGCGACGTAGTCGATCCACAGCTCCTCGCCCGCGTTGTGCGCGAACACGCCTTGGGGCCGGCCGCCGAAGATCTCCCGCTTGTCGAGGTACCCGCCGAGGAGTCTGGCCAGGCCGAACCGGGCGGCGGTCTCGGCGAGGGTTCGGGGCGACATCCACCGCACCGGTTGCTGCGGAATGAAGCGGAGTTCTTCGGGACTCAGATCACGCGGACGGCGGGGCATGCGCACATGGTGGCATATTCTGGGCACCAACGGAACCCGGGCGAGCCGTGCAAAGGCGGACAAGACGGCGCACGAGGGCGTGCGCGCAGGGGCCGCTGTGTGCGATGACAGGACCCGCCCGATCCGCTACCGTGATGAGCGGTCGTCTCGCCGGTCCGGTCGGATGCCAAGGCCGCCAGCATTTCCCCCGATGAGAACGGAGCCATTCCATCATGGCCAATATCGATGAGTTGTCGAGCGCGATCGGCGCGAACAAGGAGGCCATCGAGCAGGCGAACGCGAGCGTCGCCGCGTCGATGAGCTCGGCCGACGAGCTTTCGGGCCAGTTCTCCTCGCTCGGCACCGAGGACAAGGTCGGTCAGATCGAGCAGATCAAGCAGGGCTTGGAGCAGTTGCAGCAGGCCCTGGCCGGTCTGGCGTCGACGACGGAGTCCCTTCAGGCGCAGACCGAGGCGCTCCGCGGCTAGCCGGCGGCCGGGTGCGGCGCCGCCGCACTCGGCCGCCTCGCGCTAGTCGGGCCGCGGGCTGACGTCGCTCATGACCGAGCGCAGGAGCGGCCTGGAGGCGGCCCCGGCGCCGATGACGGCGGCGGTCCCGATCGCGAGCGTCGCCGCGAGGATGATCAGGCCCGAGACGTCCAGGCCCATCATGCCGATGAGCGGGAGGGTCATGCCCATCCCGCACGCCACTGACGTGAAGCCGAGCGCCGCCAAGGGCAGCACGGTCTCCTGCCTCCTGGCGCGGTCGAGGACCTCCTGTGGCGTGCCGGAGAGGTGCAGGAGCCGGTAGGTCTTGCGCCGGTCGAGGACCGAGCCGATCGCGTTGATGCCGGCCGAGACGGCCGCGGTCGCGAACACCACGGCGAGGACGACGGTGACACCGACGCGCACGCTGCCGAGGATCCGGTTGGACATGATCGTCTCGTCGACCTCGCGTTCGGGCGGGTCGCCGGGGAGCGCCGCGGTGAGGATGGTGCGGGCGCGTTCGACATCGCTGCCGGCGGTGGTCGCGGTCAGTTCGGTGTACTCCTCGTCGCCGGCCGCGGTCGGGACGGACACTTCCGCGAGACCTCCCAGCGCCGCATCGGCCCGCTCGGCGAGCGCTTCGGCCTCGCCGGCGGGGACGAGCACGGTGAGCGTCTCACTCGCGCGTGGTTCGGTGTCCGTCTGGACCATGGGGAACAGGGCGACGGAGCCGGCGATGAAACCGGCCACGGCTACCCCCGAGACGGTCCGCCACGCCGCCTTCGGGTCGTCGGCCAGGCGCCGGCCCGCGAGCATCCTGGCGGGCGTCCTGGCGGTGCGGGCGAACAGGCTCCCGATCTTCTGGACGACCCAGGGCCCCATGAGGTTGAGCGCGCCGATGGCCGCGGCGAGCAGTCCGAGCAGGACGGTCGCGACGACGACCTCGCCGCCGAACTGGACCTGGGAGGCGATGAGGAACGCGATCACGCACCCGGCGAAGACCACCACGCGGATCGCCCGCAGGCCCTTGGCCCGCACCCGGCGGGCGACGCCCAGCGGGCTGATGACGACCTGGCGCAGGCCGATCACGGCCGAGACGGCGACGAGGACCGGCACGGCCAGGGCGACGGCGGCCATCCAGGGCGCGCCGGCCCACAGGTCGCCGACTCGCCAGTGTCCGCCGTCGATGGGGATGCGCGCGATCAGCGGCGTCGCGGCCATCCACAGGGCGGTTCCGGCGACGGCGCCGGCGACGGCGGCGATGAGGGTCTCGATGAGCGTCAGCCGGACGACTTGCCCGGGGGTGGCGCCGACGAGCCGCATGGTGGCGAGGCGCTCGTCGCGCCGGGCGACGGTGAGGCGGGCCGCGGCGGCGCCGAAGATCGCGACGGGCACGGCCATGAGGATGGTGGCGAGGAGCATGAGAATCCGGTAGAGCCCGTACTCGACTCCGGCCGTGCCGTGCTCGAAACCGTCGATGGTCCGCGGGGAGACGCCGTCGGCGCTGACGCGTTCGGCGGTCATGGCGGGTTCGTCGGGGGCGCGGCCGACGATGGCGAGCAGTTCCTGGTCGTGGGCGAGGGCCTCCTCGCCGACGCGGCCGGTGGCGGTGCCGTCGTAGCGGTCGAGGAAGTGGTCGTCGGGGACGTCCGCGAGGAGGTCGGCGAGCGCCGGCGAGAGCCAGATCTCGCCGGGGGCGGGGAAGGCGTCCAGGCCCGGTGGTGCGGGGGCGGCGGGGTCGAGCGCGGCGAGGTCGACGCGGGTGATGCCGTCGCCGCCGAGGTAGTCGACGGCGGTGGCGATGACCGCGGTGCCGCCGTCGGCGGCGTCGGGGTCACGCCATTCGGTGCGTTCGGCGCGTTCGGCGAACGCGAAGTTCCCGGCGACGGCGAATTGGAGGAGCATGGTCGCGACGGCGACGGCGAGGACGGTCAGGCCGGTCGAGAGGAGGGCGCCGCGCCCGCCGAGGCGGGTCAGGCGCCAGGCGAGGGCGGTCATCGGGCGGCCCCGGTGACGGCGCCGTCGTGGAGGCGGCCGTCTCGGATCTCGATGGTGCGGGTGCAGCGGGCGGCGATGAGCGGGTCGTGCGTGACGACGACGAGCGCGGCGCCGAGGTCGGCGACGGTGGCGAGGAGGACGCCCATGACCTGGTCGCCGGTGGTGCGGTCGAGCGCGCCGGTCGGTTCGTCGGCGAAGACGACGGCGGGGCGGACGACGAGGGCGCGGGCGAGGGCGACGCGCTGGGCCTCGCCGCCGGACAGTTCGCCGGGGCGGCGGTTCTCTTTGCCGGCGAGGCCGAGTTCGGCGAGGCGCTCGCGGGCGGGGCCGAGGGCTTCGCGGCGGCTCGTGCCGCCGAGCATGAGCGGGAGGGCGACGTTCTCTTCGGCGGGCAGTTCGGGCAGCAGCTGCCCGAACTGGAACAGGAACGCGAACCGGGAGCGGCGCAGGTGGCTGCGCTCGCGTTCGGAGAGGGTGTCGATGCGTTCGTCGAAGAGGCGCACTTCGCCGGAGTCGGGGCGGATGATGCCGGCGAGGCAGTGCAGGAGGGTGGACTTGCCGGAGCCGGAGGGTCCGGTCACGGCCACGGACTCGCCGCCGGCGACGCCGAAGTCGACGCCGGCGAGGGCGGTGGCGGTGCCGAAGCGCTTGTGGAGGGCACTGCCGGTGAGCATGGGCGGGTTCATCGGCTGCGTTCCTTTCGTTCGGGCGTGACGAAGGGCAGGATCGCCCCGGTGATGAGGAAGACGGCTGTGACGGCGAGGCTGACGGCCGTGCCGATGTCGATGAAGGCGTTCATGTCGTCCAGCTTCGCCGCGACGAGGGTGCGGCGGCGTCGGTTCGATGGCCGGTTTCGTCTCGGCGGGGTCGGTCATTCGGCGGAGGGGCCGTTTTTCGCGGCTACCGTCGAGGTCATGACCGCGAAGCCCGCCTGGAATGTGCGTTTGAACCGGCTGAGCATGCGCTTGCTCAAGATCGGCATCGTCTCGGTGCTGCTGTTGATGCTGGCGACCGAGTCGCTTTCGAGCGGTCCGAACGACCCGATGCCGATCACCCGGCCGATCGCCTGGTTCCAGTTCCCGGTGTCGCTGCTGGTGATCGGCGTCTACGTGTGCTACAGGCCCGGGCGCAAGCGGTGGATCGCGTATGCGGGGTTCGCATCGCTGGCGGCCACGCTGGCGGCGGTCGCGTTGTCGCCCGGGCGGGGCATCGGTATCGCGGAGAGTTTCGCGCTTCTGCTGCTCCTGCTGTTCGCGGTCCGCCACTGGGACGCCGCACCGGGCCGGTGGGTCGCGTTCGTGCTCGGGGCGGCGATCACGGTGATCGGCTTCCGGTTCTTCATCTACCCCGGGTCGCAGGTCGGCGGGACGGTACTGCTGATTCTGGCCATGTCGACCGTGATCGGTTTCGGCGCGTACCTGCGCAGCCTGGACAAGCTGCGGCGGGAGACGCAGGAGGAGGTGCGGCGGGCCGAGCGCATGGAGCTGGCGCGGGAGATGCACGACTTCGTGGCGCACCACGTGACGGGGATCGTCGTGCTGGCGCAGGCGGCGCAGGTGACCGACACCGACCCGCGCAAGTCGTTCGGGGACATCGAGGAGGCGGGGCTGGCGGCGCTGGCGTCGATGCGGCGGATGGTGAAGATGCTGCGGGCCGAGGACGCCGGCGCGGGGGTGAACCCCTTGGGGGACTTGGCGCAGATCGAGGACTTGGTCGAGCGGTTCAGCCGGGAGGGCACCGACGCGTCCTGCTTCATCTCCCCCGAGCTGGCCGGGAAGGTCGCGCCGGAGATCGCGGCGACGGCGCACCGGATCGTGCGCGAGTCGCTGACGAACGTCCGCAAGCACGCGCAGGACACCAAGCAGGTGCGCGTGGTCGTGGCGGCGGCCGGTTCGCGGGGTCTGGAGGTGTCGGTGCGCGACGACGGGCGGGCGGCGCGGGGGAAGCTCGCGGACACCGGCGGCGGTCTGGGCCTGCTGGGGCTCGGCGAGCGGGTGGAGACGGTCGGCGGGCAGTTGCGGGCCGAGCCGCGGCCCGAGGGCGGCTGGGAGGTCGTGGCGTGGCTGCCGACCGAGGCGGCCATGGCCGAGTGACGCGGGGAGCACGAAACGGCCCGTGACCGGGTTTCCCCTGGTCACGGGCCGTTTGCTCACTGGTGGCAGGTGTAGGATTCGAACCTACGTAGGCAATGCCGGCTGATTTACAGTCAGCTCCCTTTGGCCGCTCGGGCAACCTGCCTTGCTGTGTAGCGAGAGCAAGAATAGCGTCATCCGGGTGGGACCGCGCAAGCGGGTTGGCACTTGAGACTGCGTTCACTCCGGTTCGGGTGGCGGCGGGTGGGACTCGGCTCTCGCCGGGCGGTCGGACTAAGCTGGACCACCGTCGCCCCTACCGACCGGAAGGACTGGTTTCCATGGCTGACGCCTCGTTCGACATCGTCTCCGAGATCGACCTGGCCGAGCTCGACAACGCCGTGAATCAGGCGCAGCGCGAGCTGTCCACCCGGTTCGACTTCCGCGGGACCGGCGCGAGCGTCGAGCGTTCCGGCGAGGAGGCCGCGGTGATCTCCGCCGAGACCGAGGACCGGGTCAAGGCCGCCCTCGAGGTGCTCAAGGAGAAGCTCATCAAACGCGGGATCTCCCTGAAGGCCATGGAGGCGTCCGAGCCGCGCCAGTCCGGCAAGGAGTCCAAGATCGACGTGGCCTTCCAGCAGGGCATCAGTGCCGAGCACGCCAAGAAGATCGGCAAGATCATTCGAGACGAGGGCCCCAAGGGCGTCAAGCCGCAGATCCAGGGCGACAAGCTCCGCGTCACCGGCAAGAAGCGCGACGACCTCCAGGAGGTCATCCAGCTGCTCAAGGGCAAGGATCTCGAGGTCGCCCTCCAGTTCACGAACTACCGGTAGGCCCCGGTGGAGCCGGAGCTCGTCAACATCGTCGTGCTGGCGCTGTTCGTCGTCGGCGGCGGTCTGGTGGCGCTCATGGTCGTGGTCACCCAGAACTCCTACAAGGAGGACGAGCGGTCCGAGCACTGGGTCGTCTACCCCGCGGCCGAGAAGCCGCGCTCTCCCGAGGAGCGATAAGCCGGCGAGCCGGTGCGCGAGCCCGGTGTGGCGCTTGCCGCTGCCGGCCGTGCGCACCGCCACGGCGAGGGCCTTCTTCGAGCCGACGAGCACCACGAGCCGCTTGGCGCGGGTGATCGCCGTGTAGAGGAGGTTGCGCTGCAGCATCGTCCACGCGCTCGTCGTCACCGGGATCACCACGGCCGGGTATTCGCTGCCCTGGGAGCGGTGGACGGTGATGGCGTAGGCGTGGACGAGCTCGTCGAGCTCGGCGAACTCGTAGTCGACGTCCTCGTCCTCGTCGGTGCGCACCCGCAGCGTCTGCGCCTCGGGGTCGATCGCCTCGACGACGCCGACGGTGCCGTTGAAGACGCCGTTGGCGCCCTTGGCGTAGTTGTTGCGGACCTGGATGACCTTGTCGCCGACCCGGTAGACGCGCCCGCCGTAGCGGCGCTCGGGCACGCCCTCCCGCGCGGGGGTGAGGGCCTCTTGGAGCTTCAGGTTGAGGTTCCCGGCGCCGGGCCCGCCGCGGTGCATCGGGGTGAGCACCTGGACGTCGCGCACCGGGTGGAGACCGAATCGGGCGGGGATGCGGCGGGCGACGATGTCGACGATGTTGTCGGCGACCAGCTCGTTGTCGTCGCAGGCGAAGTAGAAGAAGTCGTCGTAGCCCTCCAGGGCCGGGAACTCGCCGTTGTTGACGCGGTGGGCGTTCGCGACGACGCCCGATTCGGCGGCCTGGCGGAAGATCCGGGTCAGCCGCACGCGCGGGACCGTCTCGGCGGCGAGGATGTCGCGCAGGATCTCGCCGGCGCCGACACTCGGCAGCTGGTCGACGTCGCCGACCAGGAGCAGGTGCGCCCCGGGCGGCACGGCCTTGACGAGCTTGTTCGCCAGGATCGTGTCGAGCATGGACGATTCGTCGACGACGAGCAGGTCGACGTCGAGGGGCTTGTCGCGGTCGTAGGCGGCCTCCCCGCCGGGGCGCAGCTCCAGCAGGCGGTGCAGGGTGGTGGCCTCGAAGCCGGTGAGTTCGGCGAGGCGCTTCGCGGCCCGCCCGGTGGGCGCGGCGAGCATGACCTTGGCGCCCTTGGCGCGGGCGAGGTCCACGATGGAGGAGACGGTGAAGCTCTTGCCGCAGCCGGGCCCGCCGGTGAGCACGGCGACCTTCTCGGTGAGGGCGAGCCGCACGGCCTCGGCCTGCTCGGGGGCGAGTTCGGCGTCGCGGCGGCGGCGCAGCCACGCGAACGCCTTGTCCCATTCGACGTTCGCGAACGCCGAGAGCCGGTCGCCCTCGGCCCGCAGCAGACCGAGCAGCCCGGCGGCCAGGCCCCGTTCGGCGTGGAAGAACGGCGCCAGATAGCGGGCGGGGACCGTCGAGTCGCCGGCGGGGACCTGATCGGCGATGACGTGCTCGGCCTCGCCGGCGAGCTCGTCGAGCGCCTTCGCGACCGGGCCGGCCTCCAGGCCGAGCAGGGCGACGGTGTCGGCGATGAGGTTCGGGGCCGGCAGGAAGCAGTGCCCGGCGTCGCCGGCCTCCGAGAGCGTGTACTGGAGGGCGGCCTTGATGCGCTCGGGCGCGTCGTGGGCGATGCCGACGGCTCGGGCGACCGCGTCGGCGGTCTTGAAGCCGATGCCCCAGACCTCGTTGGCGAGGCGGTACGGCTCGTTCTTGACCACGCCGATCGAGGCGTCGCCGTACTTCTTGTAGATCCGCACGGCCAGTGAGGTGGAGACGTCCACCGACTGGAGGAAGACCATGACCTCCTTGATGGCCCGCTGCTCCTCCCAGGCCGCCGCGATCGACTTGGTGCGCTTGGGACCGAGCCCGGGCACTTCGACGAGCCGCCCCGGGTCCTCGTCGATGACGTCCAGGGTGTCGACGCCGAAGTGCGCGACGATCTTCTCGGCGGTCTTGGGCCCGATCCCCTTGATCAGGCCCGAACCGAGGTAGCGCTCGATGCCCTGGACGGTGGCCGGCAGGACCGTCCGGTAAGACCAGACCTCGAACTGGCGGCCGTACTTGGGGTGGCTGGTCCACCGCCCGGTCAGATCGAGGCTCTCCCCGACCTGGGCGCCGAGCAGTGGACCGACGACCGTCAAGAGTTCCGAGCCCGACCTGGCCGTCGACGCCCTGGCGATGGTGTAGCCGGTCTCCTCGTTCGCGTACGTGACGCGTTCGAGCACCGCCTCCAGTTTCACCGCGCCGGGCCGGGTCTCGGACATGGCCTACATGCTATGCGCGGACTGCGACACCGCGTCAATCCGACTTGGACTCGCCGTCCCCGTCGCCGGACTTGGCCGCTCCCGCGGGTTCGGGCACGGCGTTGTCCGGGAGCATCCGCCAGTCCGGGTTCGCGAAGAACCGCTTGGTCTCGCGGTAGACCACCGGCGAGAGGATGGCCAGGCCGATGAGGTTCGGCAGCGCCATCAGGCCGTTGGCGATGTCCGAGAGGTTCCACAGCAGGTCGAGGCTGGTGACCGCGCCCAGGTAGGCGACCACGACGAAGATGATGCGGTAGGGCAGGATGAGCGCCCGGCCGCTGAAGCGCTCGAGGCACTTCTCGCCGTAGTAGGACCAGCCGATGAGCGTCGAGAACGCGAAGGTCGCGACGCCGATCGCGACGATGAGCCCCCCGATGGTGCCGCCGATGGTCCCGGCTCCGCCCAGGCCCGTCTCGAACGCCAGCCGGGTGAGCGCCGCCGAGGTGACGAGCGTTTCCTCGCCGTCGACGACCGCGGTGCTGCCGAGCACCCCGGTGACGACGATGACCAGGCCGGTCATGGTGACGACGATGAGCGTGTCGATGAACGTCTGGGTCATCGACACCATCGCCTGGCGCACGGGCTGGTCGGTCTTCGCCGCCGCGGCGGCGATGCCGCCGGTGCCCAGGCCGGACTCGTTGGAGAAGATGCCGCGGGCCACGCCCTGGCGGATCACCTCCATGATCGCCGCGCCGGTGAAGCCGCCGACGGCCGAGGCGCCGGTGAACGCCTGCTCGAAGATCATGCCGAACGCCGTGCCGAGCACGTCCACGTTCATGACGATGACGCCCAGGGCTCCGGCGATGTAGAACACGATCATGAGCGGGACGAGCGCCGAGGCGACGCGGCCGAGCCACTTGATGCCGCCGAGGATGACCAGGCCGACGGCGACGAGGATGACCACGCCGGTCCACGACGGGGTCCAGAAGGTGTCCTCGGGGAGCTGCTCCTGGATGGCCGAGGAGACGTTGCCGGCCTGGACGGCGTTGCCGATGCCGAAGCTCGCGATGACGCCGAAGACCGCGAAGGCGATCGCGAGGATCTTGCCGACCGGGCCGCGGATGCCCTCCGAGAGGTACCACTGCGGGCCGCCGGACTGCTGGCCCTTGGCGTTGACCTTGCGGTACTTGACGCCCAGGAGCGCCTCGGAGTACTTGGTGGCCATGCCGAACAGGCCGGTCACCCACATCCAGAACAGGGCGCCGGGCCCGCCGATGGCGATGGCGGCGCCGACGCCGCCGATGTTCCCGACACCGACGGTCGCGGCGAGCGCCACCGACAGCGCCTGGTAGTGGCTGATGTCGCCTCGGGCCTTTTCGTTCTCGCGGCGCTTGAACAGCGCCAGCCACAGCCCGTAGCCGAGCCTGCGGACCTGGATGCCCGACAGCACCGCGGTCAGGTAGACGCCGACGGCCAGCAGCAGCGGGATCAGGAGCCACGGCCCCCAGACGAACGCGCCGATGTCGGCGACGGTCTGGCCGTGCTCGGCGTTGAGATCGTCCGCCCACGACTGAATCGCTTCAGTGATGGGATCGAGAAAGTCCACTGTTCCTCCAGGGGATCGCATACGGGCATAGAAGGGGTGGCGCACTCGCGCGGCCCTGAGCATATCGGTGGTTTGTCATGGGCGGCCGTTATGGTGTCGCCATGAGCGAGAAATGGTATGAGGGTCCCCTTTTGGGCTTCGACACCGAAACCACCGGGGTCGTCTGCGAGGCCGACAGGATCGTGCAGGCCGCGCTGGTCACGGTCGAACCGGTGGGGCCGGGCGAGGCGCCGGCGGCATGGACGGGCGAGACGTGGCTGATCGATCCGGGGGTGCCGATCCCGCCGGGTGCCTCGCGCGTCCACGGCATCACCGACGAGCGGGTGCGCGCCTCGGGCGAGGCGCCCGAGCGGGCACTCGCCCAGATCGCCGGGAGCCTGGCCGCGGCGGTGGAGGCCCGCACGCCGGTGGTGGCGTTTCGGGCCGGGTTCGACCTGACGATGCTGTCGTTCGAGCTCGACCGGCACGGGATCGCCCCGCCCGACTGGAGCCGGATGGCGGTGATCGACCCGGCGGTGCTCGACAAGCGCGTCGACCGGTTCCGCAAGGGCAAGCGGACCCTGGGTGCCACGGCGCAGTGTTACGGGGTGGCGCTCGACGGCGCCCACTCGGCGGCCGCCGACGCGGCGGCGACGGTCGCGCTGGCGCGCGTCATCGGGTCCCGCTACCCCGAAGTCGGGGCGTTGGAGCCGCGTGAGCTCCACGAGGCGCAGGTGCGGTGGCACGCCGAGGACGCGGCGAGCTTGGAGGCGTACTTCCAGCGCAAGGGGCGGTCCGAGACCGTGGAGCGGCGGTGGCCGCTCGCGCGGTGGTTAGTGGTCCGCGCCGGGGTGCTCGTAGTATTCGCGGTCGGCCGGTTCGAGGGGCTGCCCGACCGGGAGCTCGACGGTGATCTCCTCGCCGTTCGAGAACAGGAAGGTCACCGGTACGTCGACGCCGTTGGGCACCGCCTCGGTCAGGCCCTCCAGCAGGAGGTACTGGCCGGTGGCCTGGTCCAGGCGGACGTAGTCGGCCGGTCCGATCTCGATCGCGATGTCGGTCGAGCCGGCGGTGGCCTCCTCGTCGGGCGACTCGGTCGTCTCACCGGTCGGTTCGTCGGCGGGGCTCTCGGTGGACTCACCGGTGGGCGTCTCGGTGGCGTCGCCGGTCGGCTCGTCGGTGGCGTCACCGGTCGGCGTCTCGCTGGAGTCGCCTTCAGGGGTCGCCTCGTCGTCGCCGGGGGCGTTCTCGTCGCCGTCGCCTTCGGGGACCTCCGGCGTCTCGGGGGCGTCGATGCCCTCGCCGGCGCCGACGAGGGTGACCGCTTCGGCCACCTCGGACTCGACGCCGACCAGGCTCACCGTCTCGGTGCCCTCGTTGGAGATCCAGACCCCCAGCGGGGCGTCGTCGCCGGCCTCGTAGCCGTCGGGGGAGGCGTACGCCACCTCGAGGTCGCGCAGGCTCAGGTCGCCGACGGCGACGTTCGCGCCGTCGACCGCCGTCTGCTTGGTGTCGGTCTGGGTCACCTGACCCGCGCCGCAGGCCGACAGCCCGGTCGCCGCGGCCGCCGCGATCGCGAGCGCCGCGGTGCGACGAGCGATGGTCGCCGTGCTGATTCCCCTGGCCACTGGTGGTCCTCCCTGAGTCCTACAGGCATGCTCACGACAGCCTAGACGACCGGCCCGTGGGCGCTTGCCAGGCCTGCCGCCGACGGAGTAGTGGGTCTCAGCGCGGCCCGCTCACCCTCTACTGCGCACACTCCCCTGACGGTGAATACCGCCCCGTCCGAGTAAGCGACGCAGGCCTCATTTGTCGCGGTCTTCTCCGTTTCGAGAGCCCAAGGTGCCGTAGAGTAGTCGGTCACATACCAATTGACCAGGGAATTCATGGCGATCCGCTGTCGGGATTAACCCCGATGACGTGTTAGGCTAGACACAGCGAAAGGGGTTTCGATCCTATGGGTTTTAGTGTCGGCGAGACCGTTGTCTACCCCCACCACGGGGCCGCACTCGTTGAAGCTGTTGAGACTCGTGTCATCGGTGGTATTGAACAGGAATACCTGGTGCTGCGCGTCGAGCAGGGGGATCTCACGGTCAAGGTCCCAGCCAAGAACGTCGAGATGGTCGGCGTGCGAGAAGTCGTGGGTGCGGAGGGCCTCAGCGAGGTCTTCGACGTGCTGCGGGCGCCTCACACCGAGGAACCCACCAACTGGTCGCGGCGTTACAAGGCCAATGTCGAGAAGCTCGCCTCCGGCTCCCCGCTCAAGATCGCCGAGGTCGTCCGCGACCTGTGGCGTCGCGATCGGGAGCGCGGCCTTTCGGCCGGCGAGAAGCGGATGCTCTCCAAGGCACGCGAGATCCTCGTAGGAGAGATCGCGCTGGCCGAGGACTGCATCAAGGACGAAGCCGAGAACGTCCTCGACAAGGTCCTGCTCTCGGAGGCTCCGGTTCAGTAGCCTCCGACTCGACTAACGGTTTCACACGAGTGGATCTCGAATTTCCGTCTGTGGTCGTCGGGCACGGCAGTGACGTGCACCGATTCGATGTCGAACAGCCGTGCCGTCTGGCGTGTCTCGAGTGGCCCGATACACCGGGCCTGGCGGGGCATTCCGACGGCGACGCCGCCGCGCACGCCGTGTGCGACGCGCTGCTGTCGGCGGCCGGGCTCGGCGACCTCGGCGCGAACTTCGGCACCTCCCGCCCCGAATGGGCCGGTGCCTCCGGCGCGGCCCTGCTGGCCGAGGCCGCCCGCCGCGTCCGCGACGCCGGCTGGTCGATCGGCAACGTCTCCGTCCAGATCATCGGGAACCGGCCCAAGATCGCGCCGCGGCGCGAGGAGGCCGAGGCCGCGCTCACGGCGGCGATCGACGCGCCCGTGCGCCTGTCGGCCACCACCACCGACGGTCTGGGCTTCACCGGACGCGGCGAGGGTCTGGCGGCGACCGCGGTAGCGTTGCTGTACCAGCGTTGATTCCCATTCGGGAGTAGGTTCATGGACTCAGACCCCACCCGGCGCACCGTCGCCGAGCACCTCGAACGCGCCGAGCTCATGTACGACCTCGACCGCCTGCCCGAAGCGAAGACCGAGGTCGACGCGGCGCTGCGGCTCGACCCCCTCGACCCCGACGCCAACGCCATGGCCGGCGTCGTCGCCCTCGCCGAACGCGATCCCGACGAGGCGCTCGTGTTCGCCGGCGCCGCCCTCGCCCACGAGCCGCGCCACCGCCGCGCCATGATCGTGCGCGGCTACGCGCTCGCCGACGCCGAGCGGCGCGACGAGGCCCTCCAGGCCGCCGCGAGCCTGCTCGAACTCGACCGGGCGAGCTGGGTCCACCATGTCCACTACGCGCTCATCACCCGCCGGGCCGGGGCCGGCCAACCGGCCCTGGACGCGGCGTGGAACGCCGTGAACCTCGCGCCCGAGCAGCCGCGCACCCATCTGGCGCTCGCCGCGGTGGCCGAGAGCCTCGACATGGGCGACCTCGCCCGGCGCTCCCGGCAGGCCGCCGCCGAGCTCGAACCCGACGCCGCGAGCCCGTCGGCGCGGTTCCTGCCGCCCGAGGCCAGGCGCGCGTCGCGGTCGTTCGTCGACGCCGACCCGGCCGATCCCGCCTGGCGCTCGAAGATCTTCGGCGCCGGCCTCTTCCGCGGCGCGCTGGGCCGGTCGATCCTCCTCGGGCTGGCCGTGGCGTTCGGGCTCCCGGCGCTGCTGGGATCCGATATCGACGCCGGTGCGCGGCTGTTCTTCGCCATCGTCGCCGCCGCGTGCTGGGTGGCGTGGTTCACAGTTCTGCGTCGGCATCGTCGCGCCGAGTGACCAAGCGGCTTCGCGCTCGTTAAACCTCCGCAAGACCAACGATGACGGAGGAACGACGTGAACAGCTGGGTGCCCGGGGCCGATGAGAGTCCGTACAACATCCACAATCTCCCCTACGGGGTCTTCTCGACCCCCGAAGAGCCTCAGCCGCGCATCGGGGTCCGCATCGCCGATCAGGTCCTCGACCTGCACAAGGCCGTGCTCGCCGGCGACTGCCAGGCCTGCGGCTCGTGCACGGCGCTGCGCGATCCCGCGCTCAACCGGCTGCTCACCCTCGGGCGCGAGGCGTGGACGCAGGTCCGGACGCAGGTCCAGCAGGCCCTCACCGAGCCGAGCCTGGAGGACGCCGCGAGCCAGTGGCTCACGCCCGTCTCCGAGGTCCAGATGCACGCGCCGCTGCTGGTGACCGACTTCGTCGACTTCACCACGCGCGCGAGCGGGGCCCACTGGCAGCCGCGCGGCTCCAACGGCCGGGCCTCCACCGTCATGCCCTCGGGCATGGAAGTGGTGCGCCCGTACGGACACAGGAGGGGCGAGACCGGCGAGATCGTCTTCGGGCCCACCGGGGCGCTCGACATCGAGGCCGAGGTCGGCTTCATCGTCGGCTCGGAGTCCGAGATCGGCCGCCCGGTCTCGGCGGACGCGTTCGACGAGTTCGTCTTCGGCGCCGTCCTGCTCAACGACTGGACCGCGCGCGACTTCGCCGAGCTCGAGACCGACGCGCTCGGGCCGTTCGCCTCGAAGTCGTTCGCGACCTCGATGAGCGCGTGGATCACCCCGATCGACGCGCTCGGCGCGGCCCGCACCGCCGCGCCCGCCCAGGACCCGAACGTGCCGTCCTGTCTGAAGGAATCGGACCGCTACGGCTTCGATCTGCGACTGTCCATCGAGGTCAACGGCGTCGCCGTGGCCGGGGCGGACTTCGGCGACTCGTACTGGACGCCCGCCCAGCAGCTCGCGCAGCTCACCGCTAACGGCTCGGTGCTGCGCGCCGGCATGCTGTTCGGCTCCGGCGAGGCCTCCTCGCCGCCGTGGCAGCTGGAGAACGGAGACCTCGTCAAGATCTCGGCCACCGCGCCGGGACCGCGCGGGACGACCATCGCGCTCGGCGAGGTCGAGACCCGCGTGGTCCCCTCGATCGGTTGACCGTCCCGGTGCGTCCGGTCGGCCCGGACGCACCGGTGGGCGGCCTACGTCAGCAGGACTTTGGCGGTGGGGGCGAGCTGCGCGATGAGCTCGACCTCCACCGGCGCTCCGAGCGGCAGCTCGGCGACGCCCACGGCGCTGCGCGCGTGCGTGCCGGCCTCGCCGAACACCTCGCCCAGCAGCTCGCTGGCGCCGTTGACGACTTTCGGCTGAGCCGTGAAGCCCGGCGCCGAGGCCACGAAACCGACGACCTTCACGATCCGCACGATCTCGTCGACGTCGGCCACCGAACCGATCGCCGCGATGCCGTTCAGGGCGCAGATCCGCGCCAGGTCGTACGCCAGGTCGACGTCGACCTCCGCGCCGACCTTCCCGACCGCGGCCATCTCGCCTTCGACCAGCGGCACCTGACCGGACACGTACACGAAGTCACCCACCCGGACCGCCGGCTGGTACGCCGCCACCGGCGGCACGACGGCGGGCAGGTCCAGCCCGAGGCGCCCGAGCGCCCCACGCACATCGGCCATCTACTGCTCCTTCTTGCGCTTGAAATAGGCCACGAGCTGCTCCGAGTTCTGCCCGGGCAGCACCGTGACGAGCTCCCATCCGTCCTCGCCGAAGGTGTCGAGGATCTGCTTGGTGTTGTGGATCAGCAGCGGCGCGGTGAAGTACTCCCATTTCTCCATGCGCCCACAGTACGGCGTCTTGATTCGCACCGCCCGCACCGCTACGCTCGGAGTGCGTCGCCTCCCCAACAGTGAATCCCAGGGAGTACCCGTGTCGCCAGACACCGCCGCGAAGCGGCCCGACAGCGCGGCCGCCCAGCGGCCCCATGGCAGGGGAGCCGGCGAGGCCGGCCCGAACGACGAGCACCACGAGCACGGCGAGCCCGAGCGGCGCGCCCGCATGTGGACCTACCTGACACTCGCGGCGGCCGCGGCGTTCCTCGGCACGCTCGTCCTCGTCGCCACCAGTCTGTTCGTCAACGTCACCGAGGTCTCCGACACGCCGGAGCGCTCCGTCGAGGAGTTCCTCGGCGCGCTGTTGGACGAGCAGAACCCCGAGGCCGCGAGCCGGTGGCTGTGCGAGGCGAAGGCCGACCGCGACCTCACCGAGGCCACCGCGGTGCTCGCGGACGCGGGCGAGCAGAACGGCCTGGGCTGGTCCGACGTGACCGAGACCGGCCGCTCAGTGGGCGGGGCCACGGTCACCGCCGAGCTCACCGGCGACGGCGGCGACGCCGCCACCTGGACTTTCACGCTCATCGCCGAGCAGGGCGACCCGCAGTGGCAAGTGTGCGGAATGGCCGTCGGGTGACTACACTCCGGTGAATGAGTGCCACCGCTCCTCCCCTGCCGCGCCTGCATATCGTCACCGGGAAGGGCGGTACCGGCAAGACCACGGTGGCCGCCGCGCTCGCGCTGGCGCTGGCGGGCCCCGGCAGGCGGGTGTTGCTGGTGGAGGTCGAAGGGCGCCAAGGCATCGCGCCGATGTTCGACGCGCCGCCGCTGCGGTACGACGAGCGCCGCCTGGCGGCCGGCCAAGGCGGCGGCGAGGTCTTCGGGCAGGCCGTCGACGCCGAAGAGGCGCTGCTGGACTACCTGACGATGTTCTACAAGCTCGGCTCGGCCGGGCGGGCGCTGCGCAAGTTCGGCGCGATCGACTTCGCCACGACCATCGCCCCGGGACTGCGCGACATCCTGCTGACCGGCAAGCTCAAGGAGGCGGTCTCCCGGACCGAGTCGGGCCGCATGGCCTACGACGCGGTGGTCCTGGACGCGCCCCCGACCGGCCGCATCGTCAAGTTCCTCAACGTCACCGTCGAGAGCGGCCGGCTCGCCAAGACCGGCCCGATCGGCAAGCACTCCCGTTCGGTCGCGAGGCTCCTGCACTCCTCGCTGACGGCGGTGCATCTGGTCACGACGCCGGCGGCGATGCCGGTGCAGGAGACCGTGGACGCGCACCGCGAGCTCCTCTCAGCGGACCTGCCGGTGGGGCACATCGTGCTCAACCAGGTCGCGGGCGCCAAGGCGGTCGACGTCACCGGGGAGCAGCTGCGCGAGGGCCTGGAGAAGACGGGCCTGCCCTCCGACGACGGTGTCATCGCCGAGCTGCTGGAGGAGTACGAGTCGGCCCGGCTGGAGATCGAGGCGGTCGACGCCTACCGCGACCGGCTCGAACGGCTCGGCCGCCCGATCGACGAGCTGGCCCTCATGCCCGAGGGCGTCGACCTGTCGGGCCTGTACCAACTGGCGGGCCACTTGCGCGCGAGCCTGGGCGCTCGCAGGCGGCCGGCCACGGCCGCCGATCCCGAAGGAGGCACCGGTGGCGAATGATCTCGACCTCGACGCGCTGCTGCGCGACGAGGGCAAGCGCGTCATCGCCTGCTGCGGCTCCGGCGGCGTCGGCAAGACGACCACGGCGGCGGCGCTGGCACTGCGCGCGGCCGAGGAGCACGGCCGGCGCACGGTGGTGCTCACGATCGACCCGGCCCACCGGCTCGCGCAGTCGCTCGGCATGGAGGCGCTCGACAACACGCCGCGGCCGGTGCGCGGCACCGAGGGCGGCTCGCTCGACGCGATGATGCTCGACATGAAGCGCACCTTCGACGACGTGGTCGCCTCGCACACCACGCCCGACCGGGCCGCCGAGATCTTCGCGAACCCGTTCTACCAGGCGGTGTCCTCGACGTTCTCGGGCACGCAGGAGTACATGGCGATGGAGAAGCTCGGCCAGCTGCGGGCATCGGGCCGGTGGGACCTCATCGTGCTCGACACCCCGCCGTCGCGTTCGGCGCTGGACTTCCTCGACGCTCCGGCCCGCTTGGCGCGTTTCCTCGACGGGCGCGTCATCCGGCTCCTGTCGGCCTCCACGCCCGGCTCGCGGCGGTCGATGCTGTCGCTCATGGGCGCCAGCGCGGCGGTGTTCACGCGGGTGTTCAACAAGATCCTCGGCGGGCACCTGCTGACCGACGTCGCCGAGTTCACCGCGAGCCTGGAGGACACGTTCGGCGGCTTCCGCAAGCGGGCCGAGGCGACCTTCCGTGCTCTGCAGGGCGAACAGACCTCGTTCCTGGTGGTGGCGACGCCGGAGCCGGCGGCGGTGAACGAGGCGGTGTACTTCTCGCGGCGCCTGACCGAGGAGCGGATGCCGCTGGACGGCATGATCCTCAACCGCCTGACGCCGGTGCGGGCGGCCCTGTCGGCCGAGCGGGCGCTGGGGGCGGCGGCGACGCTCGAGGAGGACGACCCGGCCAGCCCGGTGGCGGCCGCGCTGCGGACGCACGCGGACCTGGCGCGGCGGCGATCGACCGAGGAGCGGGTGGCCGCGCGCTATGCGGCGGCGTGCCCGGACGTTCCGCAGGTGTGGCTGCCGACGCTCGGGCCTGAGGTCGTGGACTTGGGCGGGCTGCGCGGCTTCGGCGCCGCGGCGGCGGCCGCGGGCGTGCGCTGAGCGCGCGGGGCCGGAGACGACAACGCGCCCGGACGGAGGATTCCGTCGCGGGCGCGGTCAGCCATTCGCCGCCTGAGGCGGCCGGTCGATAAGTAGTTCACATTCACCGGAACACGGCGCCGACTCGCCTTTCGGGCGCCGCGCTGTTCCTCGTCCAGCGCCACTTCGAAAACCGATCGCCAGGATCGGACGTCCGCGTGCTTGCGCAGCAGGGCGCGTCGCTCGCGTTCGGTCATGCCACCCCACACGCCGAATTCGATCCTGTTGTCGAGCGCGTCGGCGAGACATTCAAGCCGGACCGGACAGCCTCGGCAGACTTTCTTCGCATTGTTCTGTTCGGCCCCCTGCACGAACAGTGCATCCGGGTCGCCCTCTTGGCAGAGCGCTTTGGTCGTCCAGTCGATCAGCAGTCCCATCTGCATGACCTCCCCGTGAGATTTTCCCTTCATACCCCCCGACGACTTCGTCGCAGTAGTCTCTCGATTACCCAACGTCGCCGTCAAGAACGGACCCTACACCTCTTGTAAGTGTTTGACTACTCTCCGAGATGAAAATCGGACGTTGTGGGATGGCTTCACCCCTAGGGATAAGATCGCGACGACCCCTCGCGATAATAACGATTAAGAGACGAGTGCATCTCGGCTCAATGGTTGCGACGTATCTATCGGGGGCACCCGAGTACAAAGGTCCCTTATCAATCGCAACGTTCGTTCTAATCTGAGGCGGTGGAGACGTTGAATCGCGACCGGAGTCCCCTGGGGGACGCCCTAGCCCTGCTCGTATGTGGAGTCCTGGCCGGAGTCCTGGCAGCGGCGGCGGCCTTCCCCCTCGTCGCGACCGGGGGCCTCGTGGTCGGCGACGGCGTCGACTCCTTCGAGTCGCTGCCGACCGAGCTCACCAAGCCCACCCTGCCGCAGACGAGCTATGTCTACGCGTCCGATGGTGAAACCCTCATCACCTCCTTCTACGAGGAGAACCGTCGGGAGGTCTCCCTCGACGATGTCAGCCCCCTCATGGTCGACGCCCTCCTGGCTGCGGAGGACTCCAAGTTCTTCGAACACACCGGTGTCGACTGGATCGGGATCGTGCGCGCCGCCGTGGCCAACCAGAGCGGTGACGATACGCAAGGCGCCTCGACCCTCACGATGCAGTTCGTGCGTAATACCCTTATCTACTCCGCTTCAACCATCGACGAAGTGATTGAAGCGTCGGAGGACACGTACGATCGCAAACTCCGTGAAGCCAGGTACGCCATGGCGATCGAGGAGACCATGTCCAAAGAGGAGATCCTCCAGGGCTACCTGAATGTGATCTATCTCGGCAACCAGGCCTACGGGGTGCACGCCGGCTCGTACACCTACTTCAACAAGGCCCCAAGCGAACTCGCGCTCCACGAGGCCGCGACCCTCGCCGCGCTGCCGAAGTTTCCCTCCTATGCCGACGGACTGCTCGACGGCGAGGGCGACGACTCGCTCATCATGGAGCGCCGCAACTGGGTCCTCGACCGCATGGCCTCGCTCGGGATGATCTCCGATGCCGAAGCGGCCGAGACCAAGGAGCAGCCGCTCGGTCTGGACCCGCGCGAGGTCCGCTCCGAGTGCGTCGACGTCGCGACCGCCAACTGGGGCTTCTTCTGCGACTTCTTCAAGGACTGGTGGGCGAGCCAGGAGCTCTTCGGCGAGACCGAGCGCGACCGCCTGAGCCTGCTCAAGCGCGGTGGCTTCCGGATCGTCACCACGCTCGACCCCGAGCTGCAGGACTCGGCGATGGACGCCATCCACGACAAGATCGACGACGACGACGTCCGGGCGCTGGGCTCGGTCACGATCACTCCGGGCACCGGGCACGTCCGATCCATGGCCGTCAACCGCGTGTACAGCCTCGACCAGACCGACAACGGGCCGAGGTCCGACGGCAAAGACGTCCCGTCCAACTATCCGAACACGACCATCCCGCTCCTGAGCGGCAACAACGAGACGGCGGGATTCCCGGCCGGCTCGACGTTCAAGATGTTCACCATGCTCGCGGCCCTCGAGGAGGGATGGCCGCTGAAGACGACCCTGCCCTCGCCGAAGCAGTACACCTCGCAGTACAAGATCGGTGCGGAAGCCGACGAAAACGTGAAGTGCAACCGGCAGACCGACCAGTACGACAATGAGTTCTGGAGCTGGTGTCCGACCACCGAGAACTACTCGGCCGGTCCACCGCTCGACATGTGGGGCAGTTTCGGCAGGTCCTCCAACACCGCCTTCGTGCAGCTCCAGGAGATGGTCGGGACCTCCAAGGCCGTCGAGATGGCCGAGCGGCTCGGGATCACCTTCTACGGGGAGAGCGGTGTCCAGCAGGCGCGCGAGGGCAAGGACGGCGAGGAGGCCGATGAGTTCCTCGATTCGAACTACGGCGTGTTCACCCTCGGCATGGGCGACTCCACCACCCCTATAGACATGGCCGAAGCATACGCGGCCGTCGCCGCGGAGGGCCTGCACTGCGAGCCACTGCCGGTGCTGACGGTCACCGCAGCCGATGGCGAGGAGTGGGCCGAGGCCGCCGCTCCCACGTGCGACCAGGCCATCAGCAAGGAGGTGGCACGCGCCGCCATCAGCGCGGCCCGCTGCCCGGTCAACGACTCCGACTCCAAGAGCCGGTGCCAGGGCGGCACCGCCTCCGAGGCCGGCGGATTCGACGGACACATCATGGGCAAGACCGGGACCGCCGACTCCGACCGCGCCTACTGGTTCATGGCCTCCACGCCGGGCGCCACCACCGCCACCTTCGTCGGCGATCCCGACAGCTCCTCTCACAAGGACCTCGCGGCCGGTTTCCACGAAGAGGTGCGCGGCACCGGTGTGGACATCCTGGAGGCCGCCAGCGAGGACCTCGACGAGAAGAACTGGCCGGCGCCCTCGGACAAGATGGTCAACGGCGAGAACCTCGTCTCGATCCCCGGGATCGGCTGCGAAAGCGTCGACTCGGCGAAGTCCAGAGTGGCCTCCGCCGGTTTCGACGTGTCGGTCTCGCCGGGCCGATTCAACTCCGAATGCGCGGAGGGCCAGGCGTTCTCGACCTCGGTGACCGGCTCGGCCCCGAAGGGCAGCCCGATCTTCATCCTCGTCTCCAACGGCTCGGGGTACGAAGCGCCCGATCAGGACGACGAGGACGACGGCAATGGCAATGGCAATGGCAATGGCAATGGCGGCAATGGCAATGGCGGCGGTGGCGGCGGGAACGAAGGCGGCGGCGACTGAGCGACCGGCTGAGGGCCGCTCCCGATCGGCGGATGCTAGGAGTGGTCGCGGCGACTCCTAGAACCCGAGATCCACGGGAGGGGCCCTTACTCGCTACAGCCGCGGCAGGGCGTCGCCCATGACGCCCGAGAGCCATTTCGAGTACGGCGTGGTGATGTGGTTGGTGTCCCTGAGCACCAGCATGTTCCCGACGATCGGCGGGCACGCCTCGTCGACGCACAGCCACGGGACCGTGTCGACGACGGTGACGCCCGCGGCCTCTTGGACCTCGATCCCGGCCTCGCGCAACTCGGTGTTCTGGACGGCCTCGCCCTGGTCGAGAACGCACTCCCGCACCTGCTCCTGGTGGATCGCGACGCAGTCCGAGGTCGGGACCCCGCCCGTGCGGGGCGTGTCGGTGAGCGCCACGACCTCCCCGGCCGCCGCGCCCGTCCGATCGAGCAGCTCGGCCCAGCCGTCCTTCCATGCCTGGACGCCACCGCCCGAGAGCGTGACGTCGTCGGTGGTGGCGAGGACGACCAGGGCCGGCGAGGCCCGGTCCAACTCGTCGAGGACCGCCCGGCGCCAGGTGTCGCATTCGGTGTAGGCGCGGCCGAGCTGGTTGCTCTCCACGTCCGCCAGCACCGGGGTGCAGTCGCTCTTGGTGCGCGCCAGCAGCCGCCAGCCCTCCTCGTTCGCGATGGTCTCGAGCGCGGGGAACCACTGGGCGGCGTGCGAGTCGCCGAAGAGCACCACGGTGGTGTCCGATTCGGTGTCGCCGAAGACGCAGTCGTCGGGCGTGCGGATCGCCGCGTAGTCCAGGTGGCAGCCGTTGCCGTAAAGCGCCGGCACATCGTGCACGGCGCCGGTCAGCGACGGCGTCAGGTCCCCGGGCATGGTCTCGAGGTCGAGGCCCTCGCGAAGACCCTGCCGCACCGCGTCGAAGTCCTCCGCGGCCGAGACCTCGGCCAGGTCGACCGGTGCGGGCCGGTCCGGGACCCTGGTGAAGCCGACGGTGAGGATCAGGACGAGCCCCAGGATCGAGCACGCGACGCCGGTGGCGATACCGCGGAGGTGGCTGGTCTTCAGCGATCGGGCGTTGCGGATCGGCGTCTCGATGTACTCGTACGAGAACTGGGCGACCGCGAAGGCGCCCACCAGCAGGGCGACGTTGAGCGCCAGGCTCGACTCGACGCCGATGGCGAGCGGGGCGAGGATCAGGATCGGCCAGTGCCACAGGTAGAGGCTGTAGGAGATCTTGCCGACGTACTGGAACGGCGCGGTCGACAGCAGCGAGGAGACGGGATTCGCGCCGCGGGCGGTGCCCGCGACGATGAGGAGCATCGTCCCCACGACCGGCACGACCGCGGCGTAGCCGGGGAAGCGGGTGGTCTCGTCGTAGAGGAACGCCGAACCGGCCACCGCGGCGATGCCGAGGAAGCCGAGCGCCACCGCGGCCGCGCGCGGCGCCCGCTTCCACGTCGGGAGGGTGAGCGCCAGGAGCGCGCCGCCGGCCAGTTCCCAAGCGCGGGTGTGCGTGGCGTAGTAGGCGGTGGGCTGCGAGGCGAAGGTGACCAGGACCGAGGCGATCAAAGACAGGACGATGACGGCCGCGCAGCAGACGACCCCCGCGGTCACCGCCTTGCGCGGCACGCGCTTGACCGCCACCAGCAGGCAGACCAGCAGCAGCGGCCAGACCATGTAGAACTGCTCCTCGACGGCGAGGGACCAGTACTGCTGGAACGGCGACGGCATCGCGTCGGCGTTGAGGTACTCGGTGCTCGCCAGGACGAAGCGGTAGTTCACCAGGTAGACGACCACGGCGAACGCGTCCGTCAGCGCCTCCTCGAGGCGGGTGATCGGGAACCAGAGCACCGCGCCGACGACCGTGGCGACGGTGACGGCCGTCGATGCCGGCAGGATGCGGCGGGCCCGGCGGGAGAAGAACGCGCCCAAGGAGATTCTGCCGGTGTCGAAGACCTCCTTGATGAGCAGCGAGGTGATCAGGAATCCCGAGAGGACGAAGAAGACGTCGACGCCGACGTAGCCGCCCGAGGCGAAACCGAATCCCGCGTGGGACAGCAGCACGAGCATCACGGCGACCGCGCGCATCCCCTGGATGTCGGGGCGGAAGCCGGTGCCCTCCCACCGGTCCGGGTGCGGCGGCGCCGCGGACGGGGCCGGCTGGACCCCGAGCGGGACCCACTGCTCATAGGACCCGGGCGTGCGCGGGCGGGGAGCGGTCAGGGGAAGCTGCAGGGTGTCCTCGTCGAGCGTCGTTCTCGACGCGCCCCGGGTCTGGGGCGCCCGTGGCTGCGGGGCGGTCATGGGGACGAGGCTCTCCGTCCGTGAGGGTCTGAGGTGCGCGGGGTGGAGGCGTCCGAGGAGACGTGCGGATCAGCGCGGGGAACGCTCAACAGACTACTGAGTATCCGCCACATGGGGGCACCGCAGCCCGGTCTCGTGGTCCCAGTCATGGTCGCGTGCCTCCCCACCGGCGGCTATACCGCTTCGACGTCAGTGCTCGGCGACGTGGTTGCCCTCGAACAGCTCGCCGTCCCTGATGGTGACGGCGCGACCGGCGCGCTCGGCGACGTCGTGGTCGTGCGTGATGATGAGGACCGTCAGGCCCTGGGAGTGGAGCTCGTCGATGGTCTCCAGGACCGCCGCGGCGGTCCTGGAGTCGAGGTTCCCGGTCGGCTCGTCGCACAGCAGCAGGCTCGGCTCGGCCGCGAGCGCCCTGGCGATCGCGACCCGCTGGCGCTCGCCGCCCGACAGGGTCGTGGGCACCGCGTCGAGGCGGTGGGACAGGCCCACCAGGGAGAGTTTCTCGTGGGCGATGGCCTTGCGCCGGCGCCGGGGGATGCCCTGGTAGACCAGCGACATGGCGACGTTCTCGGTCGCGGTGCGGTGGGCCATGAGGTGGAACGCCTGGAAGATGAACCCGATCTTGTCGGCGCGCAGCTTGGTGCGCTTGGACTCCTTCATCGTCGAGGTGTCCGTGCCGTCGAGGTAGTACGTGCCGGTGGTGGGCGTGTCCAGCAGGCCCAGGAGGTTGAGGAGCGTGGACTTGCCCGAGCCGGAGGGGCCGACGATGGCGACGTACTCGCCGTCGGCCACGCGCAGCCGCACGGGTTTGAGCGCCTCCACGGGGGGCGGCCCGGGGTAGGTCATGCCGACGCCGTCGAGCTCGATCAGCGCGTCGCGCACGGGCTCGCCGGCGTCTTCGACGCGCGGGAGGACCATCGTGTCGCCGACCGCCGGCAGGATCAGAGTCGAGTCATCTCGCGTCACGTCTCCAAGACGCGCCGGCGCCGTGCCCGGGTTGCACGAACCCGCCTCAGAAGTCGAAGTCGGCCTGCACCGGTCGGTGGTCGGACGCGGTGGCGTCGAGGACGATCGAGTCGGTGGCGTCCAGGCCGCGGTACAGGACCTGGTCGATCCGGGCGAGCGGGTTGGAGGCCGGCCAGGTGAACCCGAAGCCCTTGCCGGCGTTGGCCTGCGCCGACTCGAGCTGGTAGGTGATCGGCGCGAGCGACCGGTCCTGGACGGTGCCGTTGAGGTCGCCGAGGAGGACCACGCGGTCGAGCTCCTCGGCGGCGATGGCCTCACCGAGGAGGTTCGCGGTGCGGTTGCGCTGGTCGGATGTGAAGCCTTCGGAGTTGACGCGCACCGACAGCAGGTGCGCGACGTAGAACGCGACGCTCGCACCGTCGATGTCGATCTCGGCGCGGAAGGCGCGGGTCCAGCCGAGCTCGAGGTCGATCGCCTCGGTCGTGGTGATGGGGTGCGTCGACCAGACCGCGACGGTGCCGGAGGCGGCCGAGTACGGCAGCTCCCGCCCGAGGATCTCGTCGTAGGCGGCGATCTGGGCCTCGGTGAGCTCGACGAGCGCGATGACGTCGGGCTCGTTCGCGACGAGGGCGGCGGCCGTCGCCTCGGTCTCGGTGTTCTCAGCGTTCACGTTGTGGGCGACGACGCGGAAGTCGCCGGGGCCCTCGGACTTGTCGGGGATGGCGCCGGCGTAGAGCTTGAGCCATACCAGGCCCGGCAGGAGGGCGACGACGATCACGAGGGGCTTGCGGCGGACGGCCGCGAGGATCAGCAGCGGAGGGATGAGCAGGCCGAACCACGGCAGGAACGTCTCGATGAGGCTGCCGAGGTTGTACCAGCGGTTCGGGATGAACCGGTGGGCGAGCATGAGCGCGGCGAGCAGGAGCGAGAACACGATGATGGTCGCGCTGAAGAGCTTTGCGGCCGTTGCTGTTCGGGTCACCGGGGCCCGTCCTTCCTCGTGGGCTCGTGATGTCGACAGCCTAGACAGTCCGCGCCGGCGCGCAGTGGAGGCATCCCGGAGTCCTCCGGGGACGAGCGAGGGGCCCTCCGGCTGGAAGGCCCCTCTGCGGCTGGCGGTGGCGGTGGGATTTGAACCCACGAAACGCGTGAACGTTTACTCGCTTTCGAGGCGAGCTCCTTCGGCCGCTCGGACACGCCACCGCCGAAAAGGCTACCGGATGGGCGGATCGGACCGGCAGCGGGTGTCGCGGGATCTGGCTCACAGGCACTGTCGAAGAATTCATGGGATGTTTATGGCATGCTGTCGCCATGACTGCGCACATCTCCGCCGAGCCCGGCGATATCGCCGAGTCCGTCCTCCTGCCCGGCGACCCGCTTCGCGCCAAGTGGATCGCCGAGAACTTCCTGACCGACGCGGTGTGCTACTCCGAGGTCAGGAACATGCTCGGATTCACCGGCACCTACAAGGGCCGGCGAGTCTCGGTCCAGGGCACGGGCATGGGGCAGCCGTCGGCGTCGATCTACACGTACGAGCTGCTCGAGCAGTACGGCGTCACCACGGTGGTGCGGGTCGGCTCGGCCGGGGCGATCCACGACGACATCGAGCTGCGCGACGTGGTCGCCGCGATCGGCGCCTCGACGAACTCGAGCATGAACCGCATCCGCTTCTCCGGCGTGGTCGACTACGCGCCGGTGGCCGACTTCGGCCTGCTCAGGGCCGCTGTCGACGCCGCCGAGGCGCGCGGGATCGACCTGCGCGTGGGCCAGGTGTACAGCTCGGACACGTTCTACACGGACGCCCCCGACGTGGAGGCGCTGCTGGCCGGCTACGGGATCCTGGCGATCGAGATGGAGGCCGCGGCGATCTACACGATCGCGGCGAAGTTCAAGGCCCGGGCGCTGGCCGTGTGCACGATCTCCGACCACATCCTCAAGGGCACGGCGCTGCCGGCCGAGGAGCGCCAGGAGTCGTTCTCGGAGATGGTCGAGGTCGCCCTCGACGCCGTGGTCGCCTAATCGCCGAGGACGGCGAGCAACTCGGCCTCCAGGTAGGGGGCGAGGGTGGCCGCGTACGTGTTCGTCAGGTGGGCGTCGTCGCGGTAGACGAGGATGTTGCCGACCACCGGCTCGCACGCCTCCGGTCCGCAGATGTACTCGATGAGGTCGACCTTGTGGACGCCGTGGGGCACCTCGAGTTCGGCGAAGCCGTCGGCGTCGGGGTAGTAGGCCTCGCGTTCGACGGCGCATTCGGGCGAGTCGGCCCCTTCGAGGTCGACGCACGTGGGCACGTCGAAGCGGGGGCTGGGCGTGTCGCGGACGGCGACCACCTCGGCGCCGGTGGCCAGGAGCTGCTCGTAGCGCTCGTTGTACTCCGGGAATCTCTCGACCGCGTCGTAGCCGACCCGTGAGCCGTAGGTGAAGACGATGTCGGGTTCGAGCCGGCCGATGGCCTCGACGGCGGCGTCGTTCCAGGCGTCGCAGGAGCGGTAGCGCTCCTGGTCCATGTTCGGCTGCTCGGTGGCGATGATGCAGGCGTTCTTGATGAACGTGACCAGCTCCCAGTCGTTGTCCTCGGCCACGGCCCGCATCGCCGGGAGCCAGTGCCAGATCTTGGAGCCGCCGTACATGACCACCGTTCGTTCCGCGTCCGGGTCCCCGAAGTCGCAGCGGACGACCTCGTAGCCCTCCATGGACTGGTTGCACTCGCCTGACAGGCCCGGGTCGCGGTCGTCGGCGGCGTCGAGGGTCGAGGGCACGAAGTCGGCGGTCGGCACCTCCAGGTCCTCGGCCAGCGCGGCCGCTCCCGGGTAGCGGCTCGTGTCCTCGATCGCGGCGGCGGGGTCGAGCCGGTGCCGCTCGTAGGCGATGAAGCCGTACAGGGCCAGGCTCGCCGCCACGACCAGGGCCAGGCAGGCCGCGCCCAGCGCGTAGGCGCCGCGGGCGGTGCGCTGGCCCCAGCCGGTGGCGGGCAGGCGCAGTTCGACGGCCCAGCGGGTGGCGACGGCGAGCGCCAAGGCGGCGGCGATGATGCCGAGGCCGCCGAGGAGGTCCGCGGTGTCGCGTCCGGTGACCGAGAGGTAGCAGATGAGGACCGGCCAGTGCCACAGGTAGAGGGCGTAGGAGTGCCGGCCCAGGCGCTGGAGCGGTGCGGTGTTGAGCAGCCTGCCCGCTCCGGCGCCGGGCTGGGCGGTGGCGACGGCGATGATCGCCGCGGCGGCGGCGACGGGCCACAGCGCGGCCGCGCCGGGGAACTGGGTGCTGTCGAGGAGCATGCCGCAGCTCAGGAGCGCGGCGACGGCGCTCCAGCCCAGGAGCGCGGCGGTGCGGCGGCCGAGTCGGAGGTACGGGAGGGTGAGCACGAGCAGGCCGCCCAGGGCGAACTGCCACAGGCGCGCGCGGGTGTCGAAGTAGGCGTAGGCCTGGTTGTCCGCGATCTCCCACACGGCGAAGGCGAACGAGGCGGCGAAGACGGCCACCAGGGCGGGGGCGAGGGCGGTTCGCACGCTGCGGCCGGCCTTGGCGCCGATCCAGGCGCAGGCGGCGATGAGGAACGGCCACAGCAGGTAGAACTGGGCCTGGATGCCGAGGGACCAGTAGTGCTGGACGATGCTGGCGCCGTTGTTGGAGGAGAGGTAGTCGACGGAGTTCTCGGCCAGGCGCCAGTTGCCGATGTAGAACGCGGAGGCGAGGATGTCGCCGAGCTGCTGGTTCCAGGTGGCGCGGGGCAGCCAGATCGCGGTCATGGCGACGGTGGCGGCGGCGACCACGAGGGCCGGCGGGAAGATGCGGCGGACGATCCTGGCCGCGTAGCGGGCCGGGCCGATGCCGCGTCCCGATTCGACGGCGCGCACCAGGCTGGCGGTGATGAAGAAGCCCGAGAGCAGCAGGAAGACGTCGACGCCGCCGGAGACGGTGTTGAACCAGATGTGGTAGGCGGCGATGACGACGATGGCGAGTCCGCGCAGGCCCTCGATCTCGGGCAGGAACTGGCGCTTCGCTCGCTCGGCGGTGGCTTCCGCCTGCGGCGCGGCGGCCTCGCTGGTGTCGGTGCTCATGGGTCTCCGGGTCGGGGGTGCCTGGGCGCGGCCCCGCGAGCGGTGCCGCGGGATGCCCTTCGAGGGTAAGCGCGCGGCGGTCGCTTGCCCACTCGGACCGAAGCCGTTGACAGCGGGTGGTTCCCGAGACACAATGTAATGACCTTAACGATCGTTAAGGTCCAGGTTCATGAAAGGGGCGCTCAACGTGGACTACCGTGCCGAACGCGAGGGCATCATGCGCGGAGGCGCCGAGAAATACCATCGCTCGGCCGCCGCGGCGGGCAAGTACCACGCCCGCGAGCGCATCCGGCGCCTCGCCGACGCCGACTCCTTCACCGAGGACGCGCTGTGGGCCAACGCCGACCCGACGCTGCCAGCCGACGGCGTCGTGTGCGGGACGGCCACGGTCCAGGGCCGGCCGGTCCGCGTCATCGCGAACGACTCCACCGTCAAGGCAGGCTCCTGGGGCGCCAGGACGGTCGAGAAGATCATCCGCACCATCGAGGCCGCCCAGGTCGAGCGGCACCCGATCGTCTACCTCGTCGACTCCGCCGGGGCGCGCATCACCGACCAGGTGCAGCTGTTCCCGGGCCGCAGGGGCGCGGGCCGGATCTTCCACGAGCAGGTGCGGGCCTCCGGGCAGGTCCCCCAGGCGTGCGCCCTGTTCGGGCCCTCGGCCGCCGGCGGCGCCTACATCCCGGCGTTCTGCGACATCGTCGCGATGGTCGACGGCAACGCCTCCATGTACCTCGGCAGCCCGCGCATGGTCGAGATGGTCACCGGTGAGCAGACCACGCTGGAGGCCATGGGCGGGGCCCGCGTCCACTGCGAGGAGTCCGGCGTCGGGCACTTCCTGTGCCGCAACGAGGACGAGGCGATCGCTTCGGTGCGCCGGTGGCTGTCATACCTGCCGTCGAACTGGACGCAGCCGCCGCCGGTCCGGGCCGCCAGGCCCGCGAGGGACGTCGATCTGGCGGCGGTCGTCCCGTCCGGGGAGTCCACGCCGTTCGACATGCACGACTTCATCGACGGCCTGGTCGACCGCGACTCCACACTGGAGGTCCAGGCGCGATGGGCCGGCGAGCTCCTCTGCGCCTTCGCCCGCCTCGACGGGCGGCCGATCGGCATCGTCGCCTCCAACTCCGCGGTGCGGGGCGGGGTGCTGTTCTCCGACTCGGCCGACAAGGCCGCCCGCTTCATCAACACCTGCGACGCGTTCAACGTGCCGCTGCTGTTCCTCGCCGACGTGCCCGGCTTCATGGTCGGCGCCGCGTTCGAGAAGGGCGGCATCATCCGCCACGGCGCCAAGATGATCGCCGCCGTCGCCGAGGCCACCGTGCCGAAGATCTGCGTGGTCGTCCGCAAGGCCTACGGCGCCGGGCTCTACGCCATGTCCGGTCCCGCCTTCGGCTCCGACGCCGTGTTGGCCCTGCCCACGGCGAAGATCGCCGTCATGGGCGCCGAGGCCGCCGTCAACGCCGTGTACGCCAACAAGATCGCCGCGATCGAGGACGAGGCCGAGCGCGAGCGGTTCATCGCCGAGCGCCGCGCCGAATACGAGGCCGACGTCGACCTGCGGCGCCTCGCCGGCGAACTGGTCGTCGACGACATCATCGAGGCCGCCGAACTCAGGGCCGACCTCGTCGCACGTTTCCGACGGCTGTCCCACAAGGACCGCCGGTTCGCCGACCGCAGACATCCGATAACACCGGTGTAGGAGGAGCTATGAGACGCACACCCGATCAGGCCGAATTCGCGGCCGCGGTGCGGGACTTCGCCCAGACGGAGATCCGTCCCGTCATCGGCGACTACTACGAACGGGGCGTCTTCCCCGCCGACCTCGTCCGCGACCTGGGCAAACTCGGCGTCTTCGGCGTCACGCTGCCCGAGGCCCACGGCGGGGCCGAGGCCGGCCTGCTCATGCTCGGCCTCGCGCTGGAGGAGATCGCCCGCGTCGACTCGTCGGTGGCCGTCACCGTCGAGGCCTCGGTGACGCTCGGCGCCGAGGGCATCGCCAAGTTCGGCACCGACGAGCAGAAGCGGCGCTGGCTGCCGCGCATGGCCGCCGGGGAGGCCCTGTGCGCCTTCGCGCTCACCGAGCCCGGAGGCGGCACCGATGCCGGCCGCACCGACACCAGCGCCCGGCTCGAGGGCGAGGAATGGGTCATCGACGGCGCCAAGTGCTTCATCACCAACGCCGGCACGCCCATGACCGACCTCATCGTCGCCACCGCCACCACCGGCCCCGGCGAGGTGTCCTGCATCGCCGTCGAGCCCGGCACGCCGGGCCTGGAGATCGGCCCGGAGTACTCCAAGGTCGGCTGGCGGGCCTCGGACACCCGGCCGGTGTACTTCGACGGCTGCCGCGTCCCGGCGGCCAACCTCGTCGGCGAGCGCGGCCGCGGCTTCACGCAGTTCCTCGAGCTGCTCGACTCCGGACGCGTGGCGCTGGCCGCCCTGGCGACGGGGATGGCGCAGGGGTGCCTCGACGAGTCCCTGGCCCACGCCAAGGACCGCGAGGCCTTCGGCCGGCCCATCGCCGCCAACCAGTCGATCTCCTTCATGCTCGCCGACATGCGGCTGCGCGCCCACACCGCCCGCCTGGCCTGGGTCGACGCCGCCGAGAAGGCCGACGCCGGAGAGCCGTTCGGCACCGACGCGGCGATCGCGAAGCTGTACGCCTCCCAGGCTGCGGTCGAGAACGCGCGGGAGGCCACGCAGATCTTCGGCGGCTACGGCTTCATGAACGAGACGCCGGTCGCTCGGGCGTGGCGCGACTGCAAGATCCTCGAGATCGGCGAAGGCACGAACGAGGTCCAGCGCATGCTCATCGCACGTTCCATGGGAGTTTTATTAAAACTTCAACAAAAACCTTGATCTCCGACGTCGCCGCGTGACAAGCTCGGTGTCGAGAGCGGCATGTTGCCGCCAAGTCCGGCGCAAAGGGAAGGACTCCCTCCTACCTCTCATACCGGCGGATTCGGCACCGTGCCGCGTCACAGCGGACTGAGGAGCGACAATGACCGACATCGACACCGGACGCGCCATCGCACGCCGAGTGCTCGCCTCGCGGCGAGGGATCATGTGCGGCGCTGCCGCCCTCGGCGCGGCGGGGGCACTGGCCGCCTGCGGCACGGCCGAGCCCGTCGCCGAGGAGGCCGCGGGCGGCCCCGGCGGCGACGGGGCCTCCGGCGCGCCCGAGGACGGGGGCGGCGGAGGCGAGGCGCTGGTCCAGACCTCCGAGGTGCCGGTGGGCGGCGGCCTCATCGTGGACGGGACCATCGTGGTCCAGCCGAACGCCGACGAGTTCCTGGCGTTCTCGGCGGCGTGCCCGCACCAGGGCACCGAGCTCAACCCGCCGGACGACGCCGGCGTCATCGTGTGCCCCAACCACGGTTCCGAGTTCGACATGGAGGGCGGGCTGCTCCAGGGCCCGGCCGAGAGCGGTCTGAGCGAAGTGGACATCACCGTGGAGGACGGCGCGATCTCCCTGGCCTAGGCCCGGGAACGGACCGGCCGGTGGAACCGAGGGGGAGGTTCCACCGGCCGTGCCCTAGGGTCTGCGATGCACAGGTCAGGCCCTAGGTGAGCGCGTCGGCGGCGGCGGGGTCCGAGTCGCGAAGGAACTGCGCGCAGCGGGCGGCCTCGTCGGCCTCCCCGATCGCGGCGGCGGCCCGCGAGAGCTGGTAGAGCGATTTCAGGAAGCCGCGGTTGGGCTTGTGCTCCCACGGGATGGGGCCGTGGCCCTTCCAACCGCTGCGCCGCAGCTGGTCGAGGCCGCGGTGGTAGCCGGTGCGGGCGAAGGCGTAGCCGGAGACGTCGTCGCCGGCCTCCAGGGCGTTCTTGGCCAGCCGCGCCCAGGCCGCGCAGAACCACGGAAAGCTGCGAACCGTGTCCTCGGGAGTGTGCTCATCGAGGTACTTCCTGGCCTCGGTGTCCTCGGGGAGCAGGGTAGGCGGGGGCTGGGCCATGAAATTCTGCGGAGCCAATGCGATGTCCTCACTCTAGGGTCGAGTCGCTCGTGAAAACCAGTGAGCCAAGACTAACCCTCCTCGGTCTCGCCCTCCAGGGGCTCACCGCTCCTGGGCGCGCCCAGGTGCAGCACGAGCCCGCCGAGGACCGCGGCGACGAGCGAGCCGCCCAAGACGCCGATCTTGGCCTCGTCGGCGAGCAGCGCGCCCTGGTCGCCGTGGAAGGCCAGTTCGGTGATGAACAGGGCCACGGTGAAGCCGACTCCGGCGACGGCGGCGAGGCCGAACATGAGCCCCCATCCCGTCCCGTTGGGCAGCCGTCCCCAACCGAGTTTGACGAGGACCCACGTCGTGGCACCGATGCCGACGATCTTGCCGACGACCAGGCCCATGACGATGCCGAGGGTCACGGCCGAGGTGATCGCGGTGGTGAACAGCTCGCCCGACAGGGCCACCCCGGCGTTGGCGAGCGCGAACAGCGGCAGCACCACGTACGAGGAGAACGGGTGGAGGCGTTCTTGGATGCGCTCGGAGGGGGGCACGGAGTCGCGGGTGAGCCTGATGAGCTTCTGGGTCTCGGCGATGGTGAGCCCGCCCTTGGCCATCTTCTGGGACTCGACGCGCGCCGCCTCGGGATCGAACAGCGGCTTGGCGCTGATGAGCAGGCCCATGATGACACCGGCGATGGTCGCGTGGACGCCCGATTCGAGCATCGCCACCCACAGCAGCAGGCCGGCGATGAGGTAGACCGGCCCGGACCAGACGTTGAGCACGCGCAAGACGACGATCACCAGGACGATGACGCCGGCCGCGGTGAGCCAGGGCATCGAGAGGTCGTCGGTGTAGAACAGCGCGATCACGGCGATCGCGCCGAGATCGTCGACGATGGCGAGCGTGAGCAGGAAGACCCGGGCCGGAGACGGGATGCGGCTGCCGAAGAGGGCGAGGATGCCGAGCGCGAAGGCGATGTCGGTGGCCATGGGGACGCCCCAGCCGTGGGATCCCTCGCCACCGAAGTTGAAGGCGGTGTAGACCAGGGCGGGGACGACCATGCCGCCGATGGCGGCGGCGATGGGCGTGACGGCGTTGCGGATCTTGCGCAGCTCCCCCGAGACGATCTCGCTCTTGATCTCCATGCCCACGACGAAGAAGAAGAGCGCCATGAGGCCGTCGTTGATCCAGTCGCGGAGGTTGTGCTCGACGGTGAAGTCGCCGAACCGGAAGGCGATCTCGAAGCCCCACACCCCCTCGTAGGAGCCCGCCCACGGCGAGTTGGCCCACAGCATCGCGACGACGGCGCAGATGAGCAGGACGATGCCGGCCGCGGGCTCGATCCTGAGGAACTGCGCGGCCGGCCGGCCGACGTAGCGCGCCAGCGGCCGCTCCGAGTACAGGAAGGTCGGGCCGGACCGCCAGATGCGGGACTTCCAGGGTTCCTTCGTCAGCCTCATGTCCGAGAGCCTATCGATGTACCGGGGACGTGCCGACACCGTCGTCACTATTGGTGCGGGCGTGCCACACGGAGCGCACGTGCCCTCTCAGACCTTCTCGGCGTCGTCCTCGGCGGTCTCCCACACCTGCATGCCCCTGATCCCGGTGACGCGGTCGCGGCTGAAGACCGGGTCGAGCCCTGCTCGCCGCTGCGCGTCGAAGTCCCGCAGGACCGTGACGACGATGCCGGTCAGGGAGAGGACGGCGAGGAGGTTGACCGTGGCCATGAGGCCCATGCTGACGTCCGCGAGGCTCCACACCGTGTTGAAGGAGGCCACCGAGCCGAGGAAGACGAGCGCGATGACGATGAGCCGCAGGGCGTTGACGCTGAGGCGGTGGTTGGACAGGAACTTGATGTTCGCTTCGCCGTAGTAGTAGTTGCCGACCACCGACGTGAAGGTGAACAGCATCAGGATCGCCGCCATGAGGTGGAGGGCCCAGCCGCCGAGCGCGGCCTCGACGCCGCGGGAGACGAGGTTGTCGCCGTGGTCGCCGTAGACGGGGTTGGTGGTCAGGACGATCAACGCCGAGATGGTGCACAGGAAGAGCGTGTCGAAGTAGACGCCGAACGCCTGCGTCAGGCCCTGCTTGACGGGGTGGCTGACCGAGGCGGTGGCGCCCGCGTTCGGGGCCGAGCCCATGCCGCCCTCGTTGGAGAACATGCCGCGCCGCACGCCCTGGACGATGACCGTGCCGAGGGTGGCGCCGGCGAACTGTTCGAGGCCGAACGCCGAGGAGACGATGTCGCCGAAGGCGGTGGGGATCTCGCCGATGTTGGCGGCGACGACCGCGATGCCGATGACGAGGTAGACCGCGGCCATGACGGGCACGGCCAGTTGCGCGAAGTGCGCGATGCGCTTGAGGCCGCCGAAGATGACGATGGCGGTGACTGCGGCGAGGACGAGGCCGATGACGGTATCGGTGCCGTCGCCGGTGGCGGCGCCCATGCTCTCCAGCGAGCTGGAGACGGCGGCGGTGAACGTGTTGGCCTGCACCATGTTGAAGGTGAAGGGATAGGTGATGATGAGGATGACGGCGAAGATGCCGCCCATCCACGGCAGGCCGAGGCCGTGTTTCATGTAGTAGGCGGGACCGCCGCGGAAGCCGGTGTCGGTGCGCTCCTTGTAGACCTGCGCGAGCGTGGACTCGGCGAAGGCGGTGGCGGCGACGACGATGGCCATGAGCCACATCCAGAAGACGGCGCCGGGGCCGCCCACGGCGATGGCCGCCGAGACGCCGACGATGTTGCCGGTGCCGACGCGGGCCGCCGCGGAGACGGCGAAGGCCTGGAAGGCGGAGATGTTCTTCTGGCCGTCCGGGAGGGTGCCGGGCTGCTCGGTGAGGCCGCGGAACATCTGGCCGAGGAGGCGGAACTGGATGCCCTTGGTGACGACGAGGTAGACCAGGCTCGTTCCCGCCAGGAGGACGATGATGAACCACCAGAAGTAGTCGTTGGCGATGAAGATCTGGTCGAGCAGTCCGTCCACGTCGGGCTCCTTCGTTCTGGCGTTCGGGCTCGTGGCCTGAAACTAGCTGTGCGCCAGGGGTGTGCGCGGGCCGTTCCCGGGATTGGGAGGGCCTGCCGAAGGTAGCGGAGCGAGGCTGCGGGGGTCAAGCCGGTCTGCGGTCTTCGACCGTTTCGTCATCCTCGCGAGACTGGAGCGCGACAGGCGGCGCGGCGGCGTTCGCCGCGCGTCTACGCCGCGGTGCCGCACGCGGGGCACAGGCCCCGGAAGGTGATCGAGGCGTCGGTGACCGTGAAGCCGTGGCGCTCGTCGCCAGGGAGCCACTCGAGCGGGTCGGCGACGGTGTGGACGTCCTTGGTGACGCCGCAGCCGTCGCAGATGAGGTGGTGGTGCTCGTGCTCCACGTTGGGGTCATAGCGCTTGGACCGGCCGTCGAAGTTGAGCTCGAGGATCTCGCCGAGGGCGACCATCTCGTTGAGGGTGTTGTAGACGGTGGCGCGGGAGAGCTCGGGCATGCGCTCGCAGGCCCGCTCCAGGATCTCTTCGGCGGTGTAGTGCACGTGAGCGCCCTCGAGTGTCTCTGCGATCACTCGACGTTGGGGAGTCATGCGCCACTGGTGGCGACGCAGACGGGTCATGAGGTCACTCATAGTCGTCTCTCAGGCGTCATTTCGGGAGTTGTTCCCACACTAGCAGCAAGAACAGTGTGGTACCACTTACTCCGGACTGGATCTTTCATTAGACAGAGTCTAAGGTAGGATCAGATCCAAAGCAGGGGTCCGGGCCGATGTCACACATCGCCGCGCCGGACTCAGGTTCAACATTGCGAGAGAGGGCGCTCTATGAGCGATCAGTTCGACAACACCGCGGGGCCGCTGACCACCGAGTCTGGCGCGCCGGTGGCCAACAACAACCAGAGCGAAGCGGCAGGTGTTGGCGGGCCGCTGCTCATTCAGGACCAGGTGCTGCTGGAGAAGCTGGCGCACTTCAACCGCGAGCGCATCCCCGAGCGCGTCGTCCACGCCCGCGGCGCCGGCGCCTACGGCACCTTCACGGTGACCGCCGACGTCAGCAAGTACACGCGGGCCAGGTTCCTGTCCCAGGTGGGCAAGCAGACCGAGACGTTCCTGCGCTTCTCGACCGTGGCCGGGAACCTCGGCGCGGCCGACGCCGTGCGCGACCCGCGAGGCTTCGCGCTGAAGTTCTACACCGAGGACGGCAACTACGACCTTGTCGGGAACAACACGCCGGTGTTCTTCATCCGCGACACGATCAAGTTCCCGGACTTCATCCACACCCAGAAGCGCGACCCGTACACCGGTTCGCAGGAGGCCGACAACGTCTGGGACTTCTGGAGCCTGTCGCCCGAGTCGACCCACCAGGTCACCTGGCTCATGGGCGACCGCGGTATCCCGGCGTCCTACCGCCACATGGACGGCTTCGGCTCCCACACCTACCAGTGGGTCAACGAGGCCGGCGAGCAGTTCTGGGTCAAGTACCACTTCAAGACCGACCAGGGCATCAAGTGCCTCCACCAGGACGAGGCCGACGCGCTCGCCGGCAAGGACCCCGACTCGCACCAGCGGGACCTGCGCGAGTCCATCGAGCGCGGCGAGTTCCCGTCCTGGACCGTCTACGTGCAGATCATGCCGGCGGCCGAGGCCGCGACGTACCGGTTCAACCCGTTCGACCTGACGAAGGTCTGGCCGCAAGCGGACTACCCGCGCATCGAGATCGGCAAGCTCGAACTCAACCGCAACCCGGACAACATCTTCGCCGAGGTCGAGCAGTCGATCTTCTCCCCGGCGCACTTCGTGCCGGGCATCGGCCCGAGCCCCGACAAGATGCTCCAGGGCCGCCTGTTCGCCTACGGTGACGCGCACCGCTACCGCGTCGGCATCAACGCCGACCACCTGCCGGTGAACCGGCCGCACGCCACCGAGGCGCGCAACGGCAACCGCGACGGCTACGGCTACGACGGCCGGCACGGGCGCCAGAAGAACTACGAGCCGAACTCGTTCGGCGGGCCGAACGAGACCGGACAGCCGCTGTGGGCGCCGGTGACGGTGAACGGCGAGACCGGTGAGTGGGAGACGCCCAGGCACTCCGAGGACGACGACTTCGTCCAGGCGGGGAACCTGTACCGGCTCATGACCGAGCCCGAGAAGGACCGGCTCATCGCGAACCTGTCGGGCTTCCTCGCCAAGGTCAGCCGCGAAGACATCGTCGAGCGCGCCATCGCGAACTTCGCGAAGGCCGACGAGGACTACGGAAAGCGGCTGACGGTGGCCGTCGCCGAACTTCGGCGCTGAGCGTTGCCGCCTTCCGCGGCAGCGGACGCGGCGGCGAGCGGCCCGCGCGCAGCGCGGCGGCTCGCCAGAGCCGCGACGGTCGCCGCCACGCAGCACCGCTGCCGGTAAGACGCCGAGAGCGCGCGGCGGGCTCATAAAGCCGCCAGGGTCCGCCGCGCCTCCTCGACACGGCTCAGCGTCGTAGGCTCCCCTGTCAACGCCGCGCTGAGTCGGCCGCGCCCGGTCGGGGTTTGAAGGGTTTCCCCGACCGGGCTTCTTCTATACCTCCAGCACCCGTCCGCACTCGCCGCATTCCGGCGGCTTCTGGCGCGGCACCTCCACGAACTCCTCGGCAACGATCCACAGCTTCCAGACGTCGTCGCTCTCGCGGGTCACCGTGATCGAGGTGATGTCGTCGCGGCTGGGCCGCTCCAGGCCCCACTCGATGTCCAGCGGCGCGGCGTGCTTCGCGAGCTTCACCTCCCGCCCCTTGAGGTAGTACCCGGCGCGCGAGTACACCAGGACCGTCTGCTCACCGTGCTCCTTGGGGACCGGCTCGGACCGCCGCCCGTTGATGAACGCGTGGTACTCGGTGTGCAATTGGCGGGCGATCTGCTGCAACGGCACGGACGAATACGCCTTGACCCACCGGTTCGCCGGCTGGTTCTTCCACTTGGTCAGCCTCGCCGAGATCTCGGCGTACGACAGTTTCGCCCCGCGGCGGCGCCACTCGCTCTGGAACACCGACAGCGACCAGTTGTACACGGCCCGAACCGCTTCGAGGGTCTCCTCAAGGTTCCGGCGCTGCTGCTCATCGGGCGTGAACGTATACTCGTAGCCGCGTTTCACCAAGTGGGTCATGGGTTTCGTCGTGTCCATGACCTGTTGATATCAGAAGATTACGCACCGCCACGTGTTCCTCACCTCATCGGCGTGTCGACTGGCCGTGCGGCAAGTAGGATCTGGCGGTGCCCCTCGAGATCGACGCCTCCTTGATCGCCCTGCTGGTCACGGCCGCACTGTTCGCCGGCTGGATCGACGCGGTCGTCGGCGGCGGCGGGCTCGTCGCGCTGCCCGCCCTGATGGTGGCCTTCCCCAACGCACCGGTAGCCACCCTGTTGGGGACGAACAAGCTCGGCTCGGTGTTCGGCACCACGACCTCGGCGATCACGTACGGGCTCAAGATCAAGCTCGACCACCGGCTGCTGTGGCCCACCGCCGCCCTCGCCCTGGCCTCGTCCGGGCTCGGCGCCGTCGCCGCCGCCTCGGTCTCCTCTGGGGCGCTGCGTCCCATCATCATCGCCGTCCTCGCGGCGGTGCTCATCCTCGTCGTCTCCCGGCCGAAGTTCGGCATCGAACCGCAGCCGAAGCTGCGCAGCGCCTGGCGGGCCGCGGGCGTCATGCTCGCCTGCGGCGTCGCCGTCGCCTTCTACGACGGCATCATCGGCCCCGGCACCGGCATCTTCCTGGCCGTGGCGTTCACTTCCCTGCTCGGCCTCGACTACGTCACGGCCGCGGCGCACACCAAGGTCGTCAACGCCGCCACCAACTTCGGCGCCCTGGTCGTGTTCGCCGTCCAGGGGCACGTGTGGTGGACGCTCGGCTTCGCCATGGCCGCCGCGACCATCGCCGGCGCCTGGTTCGGCGCCCATACCGCGATGGCCAGGGGCTCGGGCTTCGTCCGCGTGGTCCTCGTGGTGGTCGTGCTCGCCCTCCTCGCGCGCCTCGGCTGGGAGGTCTGGACCGCCTGAGCGGCCCCGGCCCTCTCCTGGCGGCACGGGCAAGCCCTGAGCGCGCCCGGAACCGTTACGCTCGACCGATGGCCATCTCGCACCTCTCCGACACCGTCGCCCGCCTCCGCTCCCATTACGAGACCGGCCGCACCAAGCCGATCCCGTGGCGACTCGCACAGCTCAAAGGGCTCGACCGGATGCTCAAGGAGGCCGGCGACGAGCTCGCCGACGCGCTGCGCGCCGACCTGGGCAAGGCCGCGCCCGAGTCCTTCCTCGCCGAGATCGACTTCGTCGGCGCCGAGGTGCGGGCGATGCGCAAGCACCTGCGGTCGTGGCTGCGGCCCAAACGGGTCCACACCCCGCCGCACCTGCAGCCGGCGAGGTCGTACCTGCTGCGCGAGCCGCTCGGGCTCGTCCTGGTCATCGGGCCGTTCAACTACCCGGTGCAGCTGACGCTGGCGCCGCTCGCGGGCGCACTGGCGTGCGGCAACGCCGTGATCGTGAAGCCCTCGGACGCCTCGGCGCAGACCTCCGCGACGCTCGCCAGGCTCCTCGGCGAGTACCTCGACCCGGACGCGGTCGCGGTCGTCGAGGGCGGTCCAGAGGAGACGCGGGCGCTGTTGGACGAGCGTTTGGACCACATCTTCTTCACCGGCTCGGCGCGGGTCGGGCGCATCGTCGCCAAGGCCGCCGCCGAACACTTGACGCCGGTGACGCTCGAACTGGGCGGCAAGTCGCCGGCGATCGTGGAGCCGGGCGTGGACCTGGCGGTCGCGGCCCGGCGCATCGTGTGGGGCAAGTTCATGAACGCCGGGCAGACCTGCGTCGCGCCCGACTACGTGATCGCACTCGACGGCGTGGCCCCCCAACTGGAGCGGCACCTGGCCGAAGCGGTGCGGGAGATGTACGGGCACGCTCCGGCTGAGAGTCCCGACTTCGGGCGGCTCGTCAACGAAGCGGCGTTCGACCGGCTCGCCGGGATGCTCGACGAGGGTCGGCTCGTGTGCGGCGGCGGGCGCAACCGCAAGACGCGCTACATCGCACCGACGATCCTGGCCGATGTGGACGCCTCGGACGCGGTGATGGACGAGGAGATCTTCGGGCCAATCCTGCCGATCATGGCGCTCGACTCGCTCGACGATGCGATCGCCCACCTCAATGCCCGACCGAACCCCTTGGCGCTGTACGCGTTCACCAACTCCGACGCTACGAGGCGCAAGCTCTTGACGCGGACCTCCTCGGGCGCGGTGGGGTTCAACGTGCCGACGGCGCACCTCGACGTGCCGGGCCTGCCGTTCGGCGGCGTCGGTGCCTCCGGCCTCGGCTCGTACCACGGGAAGTGGTCGGTCGAGACGTTCAGCCACGCGAAGGCGGTGCTCGACAAGCCGCTCGTTCCCGACACGATGCAGGCGGTCTATCCGCCCTTCACGTCGATGAAGGAGAAGATCATGCGGCGCCTGCGTTGAGACCGCGATCAGGTCTGCTGCGGTCCAGGCTCGCTCCGGTCAGACTCGCTCCGGCCAGGCTCGCTCCGGCCAGGCTCACTCCAGCCATGGCACGGGGAGACCTGAAATGGAAGCGGAAGCGCTGGCGAGAACGGGCGTGCGTGATGGTCGTTCTGCGCTGAGGCGGCGACGAAAGCGGTGGCGGGTGGGCTGGTGTTGGTTGTTCGTCGCAGAGGTGGCCGGTGATGTCGGGTCGGGGCTGGCTGGGCGGCGGGTATTAGAGTGACCTGTGCCCCGGTTCGGGGCCGGGGCATGGGAAGGGGCTCGAAGCCGTTGTCGGTTTCGAGCTGGCGCCCTATGAGGTGCCTTCCCCGCCACGGCATCCCGCAGCGGGCGGGTTAAGAATGGCGCCGGTCCGTAGTCGGGTGCCGGTGCGGCGCTGGCGAGGTCGTGAGATCGATTCGCCTCATTAGACGGTGTGGCAGTCTCGTATCCCTGTCCCTGTCCCGGTTCCGGTGCCGGTGCCGGTGCTGAAGCCGGTTCGGGTTCGGTCGCGGGTTGGGGTGTCGGTGTGGTGAAGCGGGCTCGCAGTTTCGCGCGGGCGGCTTTCGCGGCGGCCATGACCTGCTCGGTCTCGGCCTGCTCGGCAGCCGCTTCGAGGTCGGGTTTGAGTGTCTCCGACCATTCCTCGGGATACAGCCCGGTCGGGAAGGCGTTCGCGATGTCGTCGGCGAAGCCCAGATCCAGGTCGGTGTCGGTGCGCCAGTCCGAGCACCCGCACTTGAGGTCGGGGTCGGTGTCCTCGTGCCCCTCATGGTGGACGATCAGAGCCTTACCCGGTCCGGTCTTCTGAATCGACCAGCCGGGAGTGTGGATGCGGCCATGGTGGAACCGGCACAACAGGATCAGGTTCTCCGCCACTGTCGGCCCACCATTCGCCCAGTGGCGGATGTGGTGGGCCTCGGTCCACTGCACCGGAGCGAGACAGCCGCTCCAAGCGCACCCGCCCGGCTGCTCGAGTTCCAGCTTCCTGCGCAGCGCCGAGTTCGGCAGGCGCAGGGCCCGGCCGAGTTCGATCGCTTCACCGGTGCGGTAGTTGAACACGTTGGGGATGACCAGACCCTCGCAGGCGAGCAGGCGGGCCTTGCCCAGGCTGATCGGGTCGCCTTCCAGCGTCGGGACCCGTCCGGTGTCGTGTCCGGCCAACGTTTCGATGTCGACCGACAGGTGCAGCGTGGCAGTGTGCCCGTGCCGCTTCGCCGCGTTCGGGTCGGCCCCGTGGGCCGCGAGCACCTGATGGAACGCCTCAGCCCGCCGGTTCGCCGCCGGCGGCAGCGACCCGTCCTCGTCGACTTCATCCTGCCGGGGCGGGAGCACGGCCGTCGTCAACAGCTTCGCGAACAGCTTCCCGGTATCGGCCGACAGCAGGCCCGAGAGCACGAACATGCCGTTCTCAGTCTCCACCAGATCCAAGCGCTGCAACGACTGCTGCCCCAACCCGTCCAACAGCTCCTCACCCGAGTCGAGGGCGGCTTGGAGCTCGTCGAGCTGGGCGTGCACGTCTTTCACCGTCGCGTGGATGCAGTACTGCGCGATCAGATGCTCCGGCGTCGGGCACGACACCTCAGCGTCGAAGGGGGAAGGGACCGGCTCCTTGTAGGGAGTGCGGGCGTACACGCGGAGGGCCTTGGTCGCGTCCAGACGGCGCACGGCCGCCGCGACCCGGTCGATCCGGGCCGCAGCGGAGGTGGCGGTCTCGGCGAGGACGGTGAACTTCCCTGCCGTGCGGGCGATCGCCGCCAGATCAGCCGCGACGCGGAGGTGGAAGTCGAACGTGGCGACCAGCCACTCCCGCAGCGCCGAGAAGCCGTCGCAATCGCGGTGAATGTTCCAGGCTTTCGCGTCGATGACGTCCGACAGCACTCGCGCATGCACCGAGTTCATCAACGCGGCGGCCTCATCAAGGTTGGTGTGGATGGCCGCTGCCCGCTCGGTCCGTTCGGTTCTGCTCGGACTCCTGGTTGCCTTGGCCATCTGACACCTCCCTCGGTGCTTGAGATGCTCGTACGAACCTGCTGTTTCCGCCGGTTCGTGCTATACCTCTATTCTCCCAGGACACAAGGCCCCTGTCATCACCCATTAGGGTGGGAAAACCCTCACGTTTCCCCGGCCGGAACTACGAGCAGCCCTGCCCCGCAAGACAAATCGGACACCAAACAGGACCGACGCCCCGGCCCGCGCCCAAAGTGAACCCGCACGCCCGCCGCCCCCACCACTACCCCCACCCCCCTCCACCTCCACCTCCACCTCCACCTCCACCTCCACCTCCACAAGGAACAGACCTCTTCGTCGCCGCGTGCCTGAACCCGCGCCGACACGAACCCGACCACGAAGGCACAGCCCGAACAGACTCCCGCCTCGTCATCGCTGACGCCCTTGGCGCAGCGCCACCATCCACCCACCCCGTTCCCGCCGCCCCGACAAGTGCCATTTCCGGGCTCCGCAGGCGTCAGCTCGGCACGCCACTCGGCCGTCTTAGGCCTGCCCGCCCGCGAGGTGGTCGTTGAGGCGGCGCATGAGCGCGAACAGCTGTTCGCGCTCGGCCGCGCTCAGGGGTGCGAGGATCCGCTCGTTGACGTCGGCGGTGATCTCGTCGAGCTCGGCCAGGCGGTGCCGTCCCTCCTCGGTCAGGGTGATGACGTTGCGTCGCCGGTCGCCCGGGTCGGGCGCGCGGCGCACGTAGCCGCCTTCGGCCAGCTCGTTGAGCGTGGCGACGAGGTCGGAGCGGTAGATGCGGGTGCGGTCGGACAGCGCCGACTGACTGCCGGGCCCGAACTCCTCCAGGGCCGCGAGCACGGCGAAGTGGTATCGGCGGGCGCCCACCGACGCGAGCGCGTCCTGGGCGAGGCGCGAGGCCTGCGCAGCGGTCATGCCGAGGAGCCGGGAGGCCTGGGCGCGCAGACGCTCGGGCATCTGCTCGCCGTGGTCGAAGCGCATGTCGTGGTGGTCGTTCACGCGGTGATCCTACCCCGGTTGCGTTAGTGCTACTAACGATGTAGATTCATTAGAGTCATAAACATTAGTCCTTCTAATGACCAGGAGCCGACATGACCGACGCCCGCATCCAGGACCTCGCCGACCGCGCCGAACTGGCCGACCTCGTCGCCCGCCACAGCCTGTGGATCGACGAGCGCCGCTACGACGAGTCCGACCGGCTCTTCACCGATGACGTCGTCGTCACGTCGCTCCGCGGCGAGGCCCGCGGCATCGGTGCGCTCGTCGAAATGGTCCGTGCGCGCCACGACGACTACGTCCGCACCCTGCACCACAAGTCCAACCTCGTGATCGACCTCGACGGCGAGAGCGCCACAGTGCGGGCCCACGACATCGCCGTCTTCGTCTTCGACGACACGACCGAGGCCGTCGCGGCCGCGATCCACCACTACGGCGCGCGCCGCACCGAGGCCGGCTGGCGCTTCTCGTCCCTGAAGATCGAGCCCGTCGCGCTCACCGCCGGCCTCGACCGGGCACTGTGACCGCCAGCGAAAGGACACCGCCATGCGGACCATCGACGTGCTCGACTCGCACATCGCCTATGTCGACAACGGCAGCGAAGGCCCGGCCGTCGTGCTCCTGCACGGCAATCCGACGTCCTCGCACATCTGGAGGCGGGTGACCGGTGCCCTGTCCGGCTCCCGCGTCTTGGCCCCCGATCTGATCGGCATGGGCGCCTCCGGCAAGCCCGACATCGGCTACCGCTTCGCCGACCACGCCGACTACCTGGAGGCCTGGATCGAGGCCCTCGGGCTCGAGGAGGTCGTCCTCGTCGGCTACGACTGGGGCGGCCCGCTCGCCCTCGACTGGGCGGCGAGGCATCCGGGCCGGGCCCGCGGACTCGTCCTCATGGAGACGTTCCTGCGGCCGATGCGCTGGTCGGAGTATCCCGAGCCGGCCGTGCCGCTGTTCCAGCGGCTGCGGACGCCCGGCGCGGGTGAGCAGATGGCGCTGGAGGAGAACTGGTTCATCGAGTCGGCGCTGCGCGCCACCAACCCCGGGATCTCGGACGCGGACCTCGCCACCTACCGCGCGCCGTACCCCACGCCCGACTCGAGACGGCCGCTGCTGCAGTGGTCGCGCGAGATCCCGCTTGACGGCGAGCCGACCGACGTCGCCGCGAGGTTCACCGCCTTCGGCGAGTGGATGGCCGCGACACCCGAGGTACCGAAGCTGCTGCTCACCACCGGACTCGACAGGAGCCTCGTCTCGGCCGGCATCGTCGAATGGGCCCGCGAGCACGTCGCCGGGCTCGAGCTCGAGAGCATCGGCGAGGTCGGCCACCACGCGCCCGAGGACGCCCCAGAGGCCATCGGCAAGGCCGTCGCCGCGCTGGTCGAGCGCCTGGCGTGAGACGGAAAACGGGCCCTGACCAACGTCGCCGCTGATCAGGGCCCATACCCCTCGAAGACAAGCTCGACGCCCTCGCGGGCGCGGCGACCAGGGCCGGAGTCGAACCGGCATGGCGCTCTCCCGCGAGCACCTGGCCTGCTGACCGCCGTTCGGCGATCCGCGCCGACTCTATCAAGCACTTGCGCGCGCTACTCCGGCGGCCTAGGGGCTATCCTGAACGCCCCCAAGGTGATACATCCAGCCACCAGTCAGATGCAACTCCTTGGGGCGATGCGTCGCCGCACCCGTCGGGCCGCCGCGAACCGCCCGGGCGAGCCGACTTTCTCTCACCATATTTACAAGCATTTAAATATATGGAATCCTGGAGGAAGCTCTCCCCCGAAAGGACCATCATGCGAACGGCATGGAAGGCCGCCCTCGTCGGCGCCGCGGCGCTGCTCCTGGCGGCGATCGGCGCCACACCGGCCCAGGCGGCGCCTCAGACATTCACCAACGGCAGTCAGATCACGACCACCGACGGCACCGTCATGCACGCCCACGGCGGCGGCGTCATCAAGGTCGGCTCCTACTACTACATGGTCGGCGAGCAGCGCGTAGACGGCGGCAGCCTGTTCAACGCCGTCTCCATGTACCGCTCCACCGACATGGTCAACTGGACACACGCCAACGACATCCTCACCAGAAACTCCCACCCCGAGCTCAGCCCCGCGAACATCGAGCGGCCCAAGGTCATCTACAACGCCGAGCACGACCACTACGTCATGTGGGCGCACAAGGAGAACGGCTCCGACTACGGCGACGCCGAAGTGGCCGTGGCCGTCTCCGACACCGTCGACGGCGACTACACCTACCGGGGCTCCTTCCGCCCCCTCGGCCACATGTCGAGGGACCAGACCGTCTTCGTCGACGACGACGGCACCGCCTACCTCATCTCGGCGGCCCGAGACAACTACGATCTCCACATCTACCGGCTCACCGACGACTACCTCGACGTCGAGCAACTGCTGTACTCCTTCGACGGCGACCACCGCGAGGCCCCCGCCATCTTCAAACGGAACGGCGTGTACTTCCTGGTCACCTCCGGCGCGACCGGTTGGAACCCCAACCAGACGAAGTATGCGACCACCACGAACTTCCCGAACGGTTCCTGGAGCGGCTGGCAGAACCTCGGCGACAGCACCACCTACCGCTCGCAGTCGACGTACGTGCTCGAGATCGCCGGCAGCCAGGGGACGTCCTACATGTACATGGGCGACCGCTGGGCCGGCGCCACAGGCGGCACGCCGAACGAGTCGACGTACGTGTGGCTGCCGCTGCGGTTCCCCTCCAACACCACCATGGCCATGGACTGGTATCCGCAGATCTCGATCGACACCGCCACCGGCGCGGTCTCCGGCGTCGCCGGTGAGACGACCACGATGGTCGCCCGGCACTCCGGAAAGTGCGCCGACGTCGTCAACGGCTCCACCGCCGACGGCGCCGAGATCATCCAGTACACGTGCAACGGCGGCGACAACCAGCGCTGGCAGCTCCAGAGCGTCGGGGGCGGCTACTACGAGATCATGTCGTGGCGCTCGGGCAAGTGCCTGGACGTCAGCGACGCCTCCACGGCCAACGGCGCCCAGGTCGTCCAGTGGCCGTGCAACGGCGGCACGAACCAGCAGTGGCAGCTGCGCGACGCCGGCGGCGGCTACACCGAGCTCGTCGCCCGCCATTCGGGCAAGTGCCTGGACGTCACCAGCGGCTCCACCGAGAACTCGGCGCGGCTCAAGCAGTACGACTGCAACTCCGGCACCAACCAGCAGTGGACCTTGTGAGGCTCTGATTCAGGGAGCACGAGGCCCCGCCGACCCGTCCCGGTCGGCGGGGCCTCGTTCCGTCAGCGAGCGCGCGCGGACGGCACCGGCGCGCTGAGCCGCGCCCTACGGCTCGGCGTCGGCGCTCACGCCAGCTCCAGCACGGTCTTGAGCCAGCCGTCCTCACGCCGGTCGAACGTCTCGTACGCCTCGATCGCGTTGGTGGGCCGCTCATGCCGCGTGAGGAACGCGGTGGGGTCGACCGTGCCGGAGACCACGAGGTCGAGCAGGCCGGGCAAGTAGCGGCGGTGGTTGCAGTTGCCCATCTTCATGGTCAGGTTCTTGTTCATCGCCGAGCCGATCGGGAAGCTGTCGAAGCCCGGCGGGTAGACGCCGATCACGCCGATGCTGCCGGCCTTGGCCGCAGCCTCCACGGCCCATCGCAGGGCGAGGCTCGGCGCGTCGCCGGGCACCCACTGCTCGCCGCCGGGATCCCCCTCGGGCGCGGCCTGCCGCCGTTCCTGCTCGAACCGCTCGGCCATGTCCTCGGCCTGCTCGGCGGCGGGGCCGGTCTTCGGACGCTCGGCGTCCACGCCGACGGCCTCGATGACGCGGTCGACGCCGATGCCACCGGTGAGTTCCTTGGTGAGGGCCACCGGGTCCTCGCGGTTGAAGTCGATCGTCTCGGCGTTCTGCTCGCGCGCCTTGTCCAGCCGGGAGGCGATGCCGTCGACGACGAGCACCCGACCGGCGCCCTGCCGCTTGGCCGAGGCGATGGCGAACTGGCCGACCACGCCCGCGCCGAGCACGAGCACACTGTCGCCGCGGCTGATCTCGGCGAGCTTCGCGCCGAACCAGGCCGTGGGGAAGATGTCCGACAGCAGGATGGCCTGGTCGTCGGTCACCGCGTCGGGAATGCGCACCATGCTGGTCATCGCGTACGGGATGCGCGCGTACTCGGCCTGCAGGCCGTCCACAGGGCCGGTCGACTCGGGTCCGCCGAAGAAGCACGTGCCGGCGGACGGTCCGTTCGGGTTGGCGGTGTCGCACTGCGCGTAGTAGCCCGCGCGGCAATAGGAGCACGTGCCGCATCCGATCGTGGAGGGCACCACCACCCGGTCGCCGGGGCTGAAGCCGCGGACGGCCGGCCCGGTCTCCTCGACCACGCCGACGGCCTCGTGGCCGAGGATCGTGCCCTCGACCATGCCCGGCATGGTGCCCCGCACCATGTGCAGGTCGGTGCCGCAGATCGCGCTGCGCGTGATCCGCACGATCGCGTCATTCGGTTCCTGAATCTTCGGGTCGGGCACCTCGTCCAGGCGGATGTCCCCGGTCCCATGCCACACCACTGCTTTCACCGCGTTCGCCTCCCCATGTGGATGTCGTCGGCGAATGCCCGGGCCGCCGGGCGCTAAACACCTGCCGTCTCATCAAGCGGCGTGCCTGGTCGGTCCCGATGCGAGGCACTTCGCACTCGAGGATCGGCTGGCCCCATCGCCTCCCTGATGACCGACTTCCTCGACCGCACCGGACAGGACCGCACCGTGCAACCACAGCAGATCGCGACCTCGGGCGCCTGCGGGCGCCTCGGCAGCGCCATCGCCGCCGAAGCCGAGACGCGCGGGCACCGCGTCACCGTCTGGGACGCGGCGACGCCGACGTGACCGACCCGAAGCCAATGCCGTCGCCGACCGCGATGCGGTGATCGCCGCTGTCAAGGGACCGGACCAGACCGTCTCCAAGAGCGCCGCCGCGCTGCTCGACGCCCTGCCGCTAGTGGTGGCCGAGGAGGGGGGAATTCGAACCCCCGACAGCTTTCATCCGGAACCCGCTTAGGGAGGCGGGTCTCAAGGTTGGAGACCACTGGTCTTATCCCTTTTGGTGATGCGGGGCGGGCAGGCAGAGGTGAATCCGCACGGTGGTGCCGGAGCTGCTGGTGTGCATGCGGAGGAGGTCGACGATGTGATTGGCCAGCAGTAGTCCGCGGCCGTGGCGTTCATCGCCATGAGCCGGGAGGCGTCCGGCGAGCGGATCGGTGAGATGCCCGGCGTCGCTGACATCGCAGATCAGGTGCCGGTCGTCGGCCCAGACGCGGAGGGTGCCGCCGCCACCGCCGTGCTTGATGCTGTTGGTGAGCAGTTCGGTGATGACGATTTCAAGGTCAATGAGCTGAGCGGTCGAGAGGCCGGCATTCCGGCCGTACGAGGTGAGGAACCAGCGGGCGTTGTCGAGGGTGGCTGGGTCGACGGCGCGTTCGATCGCCGATCGGGGCGGTGGCGGGAGCCGATAGTTGTAGTCGTCGAAGACGCGGTCGGGGTCGTACTGGTCGCTGTGGTGGCGCCCCGTGCGGTCGATGAGGACCGGATGCGTGGCACGGGCGTCGGCGATCATGTGCCGGTCGAGCCCTGCGGTGTCGAAGGGGCACAGGATGGTGGCGGCGCGGCCGGTGAACGCGAGGTTGATCAGTGCTTCGTGTTGGGCGCAGGCCGGATATTCGGCCTCGGTGCGGCCGGGCCAGATCGACTCGTTGACGATCCGCACCCGATGGTCGAGATGGGAGTCGGCGAAGGCACGCAGCACACCGGGGATGATCCGCCCCGGATTGGCGCCGGCCTCGGCCATGTCGATCAACAGGACGTGGTCGGCGCAGGCGCCGAGCGCGTCCCGTACTGATGCCAGATTGGGTGCGGGCACGGCCACCGCGACCGGCTCGCCGGCGCTGAGGCCCGCGTCGATGTACGGGATCGTGCCTGCCAGGTAGGAGTCGGCACCGGAGTAGAACAGTGCGGGATGCTCGAACGAGACCTCCCTGGCGGGTAGGTGTGATCCGGTCATGGCGCGGCTCCTTCGATCATGATCGTGGCCACGCCGCCAGCCCACACGGCCGTATGTGGCCGCAGCTCCTCTAGTGCGACACGGTGGTCAGGATGCGGCGCTGGTCAGGCCTTCCCGAAGGTCGGCGAGCGTGCGGTTGAGCAGTCTGGAGACGTGCATCTGCGAGATGCCGACCTCTTGGGCTATCTGGGTCTGGGTCATGTCGCCGAAGTAGCGCAGTCCGAGGATCGTGCGCTCGCGGTCAGGGAGTTCTTGCAGGAGGGGCACCAGCGATTCGTGGTTGTCGACCAGTTGAAGGGCGACGTCTTCTTCCCCAAGGGTTTCGGCCAGGGGCGCCCGTTCCTCGTTCGCGAACGGCGACTCGTCGAGCGAGACCGCTCGGTATGCTTGGGCAGCCTCGTAGCCCTCGACCACTTCGCTTTCGGTGATGCCGAGGTGGCCGGCCAGCTCAGCGCCGGTGGCAGGCCTGTCGAGGTGCTGGGCCAGTTCGGCACTGGCTTGATTGAGCGACGCCCGCAGCTCCTGGAGCCGGCGGGGGACGCGCATCGGCCAGCTGGTGTCGCGGAAGTGGCGGCGCACCTCTCCCATCACCGTGGGGACGGCGTACGACAGGAAGTCGGCGCCACGCCCGGGGTCGAACCGGTCGACCGCGTGGATGAGTCCGATCGAGGCGACTTGGACCAGGTCGTCCTTGGCTATGCCCTTGCCTGAGTACCGCTGGGCGATGTGCTGGGCCAGCGGCAGGTATCCGGTGACCAGACGGTCCCGGAGCAGGAAGCGTCGCGGGTCGTCGGAGCCGAGTCGCTGGAACTCTTCGAAGAGCGGTGCGAGATGGCTGTACTCGTTCGAAGTGGAGCGTGGTTTTCTCGTCTGCTTGTCCATCATGAATTACCGTCCTGCCGGTTTGGCTGCTGGCCGCCGGCGGCATCGCCGGCTTGCCGGGACAGACCGCCTTCGCGGCCGGGCCGGGCATGTCCGGGAACCAGGCGCCCTCCGGTGGCGAGAGCGTCGGTACCGGGCAGTGTCGGTGCGTGTCTCCCTACGAGAAAGCAGTGCCCTTGCTCCACCACTTTGCTTGCGCGTCACCGCAGGTGCGGGAGCCCACTCGGGAAATATTCGCATTTATTCTCGTCATGAGACCGACACTATCACGAGGTAATGATAATTCCATTCGATCGAAGGCCGGGTATATTACTAAACATCGAAATACTGCCAACCTCGATAAATTGCCCTGGAAAACGCTCGTGCCTATTTTCATAATATTCGGCAAACTGCGAGAGACACGATGCAAAGCGAATCTCGGGCTTCGGGAATTCCCGGATAAACGGGCTGTATCCGCAGGTGGATGGGCGAATGCCGAAGATTTGATGAGGTTCCATCGTCGTGTATGAATTTGCAGACTTCCACATATAGGTCTGTGAGATTCCAATAATCCAGCCGAGGGTCTTCCATGTCCCGGATATGCGGGTCGAAACACCCCACCTCCTGCTTTTCTTCGAATTGCCAGTTCGCTTTTATCCGCCGCGGCGAGTAGCATTGGGCGGATCAGCCGTGCAGGCGCCACAGGAGCAGCGACTCCCAGGAGTACCACCGGGGCTTCGTGGCCATATAAAGGCGGAATAATGTCAAGGCAAATCAGCGCCAGAGCCGACACCGCATCTCGGGCGGGCCCCTCCCCGCCACCGGACTACGGGGATCAACTCGACAGTTCGCTGGAGATCACCGAGTACGGCAGCCCCCAGATCTTGGGCCTGCGCGCCGCGGGAGGCATCGATCTGCGCAGCCACCATGCCTGGGAACACGCACTGCGGCAGGCGGCCGGCCATGACGCGGAAGTCCACCTGGATCTGACCGACCTCGAGTTTATCGACTCCCGAGGCGCCGCCGTGCTCGTGGAGGCCGCGGACCGCCTGATCGGCGGACACCACATCGTGGTGCACCACGCCCCTCCCTGTTTTCAGCGAGTCATGCAGGTCCTGTGGCCCGAGGGAGTGCCCACCATCGTGATCGAGCGCGCCGGACGATAGCCACCGCGACCACGTCGTCCGGTCTCGATGGTGACCTCTGCGGACGTGCCGACACCGCGAAGATCACACCATGAACGACGTCCATGAACGGCAGGCGTTCACGCGCGACCGCAGCCGCGATGTGATCGCTGAGGCGTCGAAGTCGACGTCCCGGTCGGGGCAGTTCGTCGAGCAGCCCGTCGAATTCTAGGACGCGACTGGACCGGCCCCGAGCTCCTGGCCGAACCGCACCGGTCTGAATAGCGCCCTGCCGGTCCCGACTCGTTCAAGATCATGCCATTGATTGTTCACTCTTGTTGGCTAGCTTGGCGTTCGCACCATCAGGCTCAGTATGCGAACGCTACAGCGAAGGGCGACGATGCGCACTCCTGAAGAGATCATGCGGGACCTGGACGCCCGAGTGGCCCAGATCCATGAGCAGGCCGGGCGCGCCGAGCAGCTCCTGGCCGACTCCGAAACCACCGTCGCCAGCGACGACGAGGCCGTCACCGTCACCGTGAACGCCGGTGGCGCCCTCACCGGCCTGAGCTTCTCCCCGCAGGCCCGCGGCATGTCCGCCAACGGCCTCGCCGACCTCGTCCTCGACACCTACCGCCGCGCCGTCGTGGAATCGGGGCAGAAGACCTCCCAGATCATGTCGGGTCTCCTCGGCGCCGATTCCGAGGCTATGAGCGTCATCAACTCCTTCGCCCAGCCTCACCGGGAGCCGTGAATGCCCCAAGTAGACCCTCAGGAGCTGCGCGACCACGCCGATCAACTCGTCGACGGCCCCATGGCGATCGTCGTCCAGGCCGCCGACGCCGCCAAGCAGGTTCGCCTCGGCGACGTGGACGCCTACGGCATCATCTTCGCCCAGCTCATCCCCCCGGCCCTTGACCTGTTCCTCGACGACGGCTCCGAGACCCTCGATGCGATCGACGACCTCGGCAACGGCTTCGCGGAAGCGCTCCGCCAGACCGCAATCAAGTACCAGTCCGATGACGAAGAGGTCGCCGCGATCTTCGACGCGCTGCTGAAGGAGCTCGACACGTGAACGCGAACCCGCTCATCGCCGAAGACACCGCCACCCCGATGCCCCAGAGCTCCAAGATCTTCTACGGCATCTACAAGGCCGGCGGGGCCTACGGTCAGGTCGTCACCCAAGGGAAGGTCGACCTCGGCGACATCGCCTCCTCCACCTTCTCAGTAGGCCTGGACGTGCTCTCGTTCATCTCCAACCCCTTCAAACACCTCATGCAGGCCGGCGTCTCATGGGCGTTCGAGCACGTCGCGTTCCTGCGCGAACCTTTGGACTGGGTCGCCGGTAACCCCAACGCCATCGAAGGCCTGGCGCAGACCTGGAACAACATCGCCATGGCCCTCCATGAAGCCTCCACCGCGTGGATGAACGAGCTCCAGTCGACCGCCAATTGGGACGGCGCCGACGCCGACGCCTATCGGCAGAGCGCCAGCGCCTTCGGCGAGGTCATCAACGGCGCCGCTGACGGCGCGGCGTCGACGGCCAACTTCATCACCGGCGCGGGCGTCCTGGTCTCCATCACGCGCACCATGCTCTTGGAGATCATCTCCAACTTCATCGCCGAAGCGGTCCTGTGGCTCCTCAGCTCCATGGCCTCCGCCGGACTCACCTTCGGCGCCTCCCTCGCGGCCGGCGTCGCCCGGGTCGTCTCCAAGGCCGTCAGCGTCTTCGCCGACATGGTCGCCAAGATCGGCGAGCTCATGACGAAACTCGGCCGCTGGGTCGTCGCCCTGCGCAAGTTCGGCACCGGCTCAACCGGCCTCACGAAGTCCCTCGACGACGCCACCGACCATCTCCTCAAGGGCTCCGGTAAGTTCCTGACGGCCTCCGGTCCGATGCTCGGAAGGGGGTCGGACCGGTTGCGCAACCTCTCCGACGGCGCTCTCATGAGATCGTGGGACCCGCTCAAGAACAGCTGGAAGAACCCCATCGACGGGCTGAAGACCATCAAGTACACAGGGAACTCCCTCGCCGTCGGGGAGAACAATTACAGCAAAATGGAAGCGGAGCGTGAAGCGAACGGCGGCCCGTGACGTGGTGCACCGTCGCGACGACCGCGGTCGTCGCGCTCCTGATCGTCGCGGTGGCGCCCGCCTGGCGCCGCCACCGCCGCCGTGAAGAGGCCGAGACCGCCGAAATCCTCGCCGGCCTCACCGAGGAGCAGCGCGCCGAGTACAAGCGCCTGACCGCCGAGCGCCGCCGACGCCGGACCGAGGAGGACGCCGAGCGCGCTCGCACCGCCGACCTCTTGCGCGAACAGGAGGAACGCCGGCGCCGGGCCCGAGGCGATTGACCGTTCGAGCAATCGACTGCGGCGTGACGGCCCCCTGAAGCGTTCGACCACGCCGACATCGACGGCGCCTCTCACCACGAGGGCGAGGCCCGCTTCGACCGGGCCGTCACGCCCACCACCGCTGATCGCGGATCGATCGGCATCCGCCACCGGTACTTCGACTTCTTCAAGAGGCAGATACTGTCCGCTGTGGACCGCTTGCTCGCGGCGCTGCGCAGCGACTGCCTCGGCGTGCCGCTGCACCGCCCCGAGGACGGCGCGGGGGTCCGCAGTTCGGGGCTGGTCTCCTCGGCCAGCCGCCGCTGCACCCGACCTCCGCGACGCGCACGACCGCCTACGCCCCGGCCCTGGACCGGCACCTGCGGGGCCTCCGAGCCTGCGTATCGCGGCCGAACGCCGGACCGCGCTGGCCCCGCGTTCGGCCGCGTCGCATCCGCGGCCCGCTCCAGCGCGCGAAGATGACCGGGGCCCGAACGGTCGGTGAACCCTGCGGCAGCTCCTGACATCAGCGACATTCCTTGCGGCACAATGTGTCAGACTCGAAAGGTGAGGAAGAGCAGCGACCGTGAAACGTCCGCCTCCGGCATCGCCGAGGAGGCGCGCGCGTTCATCGAGAAGATGATCGAGTTCGGAGAGCGGTCCCGGCCGCTACGGCGCCTACTGGAGCCCGCCAGCATCCGCGTCGAGTCCCCCGGTGGCGAGGCGGCGGTCGTCGTCACCCTCGGCGGCGTGCTGATCTCCGTGGATTTCGGCGCGGGGCATGAGGACATGGACCAGCGCGAGCTCGCCGAGCTGCTTCTCGACGCCTACGACAGCGCCCTCGCCGAGGTCGAGCGGCGTCGGCTCGAGGGACCCGACAAGGCCGCCTGACCCTCGATGCACCGCCCGCTGGTAGCGAGATCAGCGACCGGCAACTCGCCAAGAAGGTGAGTCATCACCCAGAATTCAACACTTGCGGGCGACGGAAGCTGAGCAGGCATGGCCTTGCCAACGAAAACGTTGGCACGCTGTCGGCAAGGATCTGGCCGGCGACCGCTGGACAGAGCTGAACATAACTGGCGGCGAGGAGTCAGAGCCCGGCGGGCATTTCTCGAGACGAGGAGCGGGCAAACTCGGTCGTGGCGCTCGCCGGGGTGCTAGACAGCTTGCATGGGCACGTGCGGCGGGGCGGTGGACAAGCGCCGCGTGGGCGCCTTGGGCGCCGCCGCGGTGATCGCGCTGCCGGCCGTCGTGTTCGCGGCGCTGCTCGGGGTGTTCCGGGGCGGGCCGCCGAGCGAGGCCTGGCACGTCAGCGCCACCACGGTCGCGGGCTTCGAGTACGAGTGCGTCCTCGACGATCCCGAGACGGTGCGTTCGGGGCTGGCCGTGGACAACGGCTGGCGCGGCGCTCAGGCGGACAACGCCATCACCGTCTACCTGGGCGCCCGGGAGCGCGGCCTGGACGACCGGGCAGCGTTCGTCGGGCTCGTCGCCGCCTACCAGTCGAGCCGCCTGTACAACTACGCCAACTTCAACGTCGAGGAGAGCCTCGAGCACGATCACGACCGGGTCGGCGACACCGACGACGCGGTGGGCCTCTTCGGGCAGCGTCCGAGCGACGGTTGGGGCGCGGTCAGGAAGTTGATGAACCCCGAGTCCGCCGCCCGGGCGTTCTACGACCGCCTGACCGCCGTCGACGGCTGGGAGGATATGGCGCCGGCCGAGGCCGCCCAGGCGGTGCAGGGCGCCGCCTCTCCAGACGGCTACGACCGCTGGGAGGACTACGCGAGCCAGGCGATCGCGCGCTTCGCCGAGCGGGTCTCCTGCGTGCTGGCCGGGGGCGAATGGACGCATCCGGTGCCGGGCGCGCCGATCTGGTCGAGTTTTCGCACCGCGAACCGGCCCAACCACGACGGAGTCGACTTCGGCGCCGACACGGGCACCGAGATCCTCGCGGCCCGGGACGGGATCGTGGTGCGGGTCCGCTGCAACGCGACCCGGGACGGCGAGGAGTACTCGTGCGACGTCGACGGTTCGCCGGAGATCCGCGGGTGCGGCTGGTACGTCGACATCGAGCACGCCGACGCCACGGCGACGCGCTATTGCCACATGGTGTCCGAACCGCTCGTGGACGTCGGCGACGCGGTCAAAGGCGGGCAGGTCATCGGCCATGTCGGCAGCTCGGGCAACTCATCGGCGCCCCACCTGCACTTCGAGGTCCACACCGGCGTGGAGAGCCGGCATTCGGGCGAGCCGGTGGACCCGGTCCCGTTCATGCGCCGATTCGGCGTCGATCTGCGCGGGGGCGGCTGACTCGCGGCGTGGCCGCCCGCGCTTCACCGCCGAGGCGTCTCAGCCGGTGGCTCGAACGCCACGGAAGAGTCGCGGCGGGCCGGTCTTACTGAGCGCTGATCTGCCAGTACAGATTCGGGGGTTGCCGGTATTTGGCCGGAGAGTAGTGGGACCAAGCCGGCCCCAGTTGGATCATGCGATCCGGAATTCCCGCGTATTCGCAGCTCATGGGCTTGCAATCGCGCAGATTGGGATATTTAAGCAAAGTTCGAAGCATTGAGACCAATACAGCCCCGGCGATCCTGGGTTTATGCAGGTCAACAGGGCTTTGTTGGCGGAGGATGGGGGATTCGAACCCCCGACCGGTTTCATCCGGAACCCGCTTAGCAGGCGGGCGCACTAGGCCACTATGCGAATCCTCCGAGCCGTGGGAGCCATGAAACGGCCCTGGCACGTACCGAGAAATGAGCATACCGGCCCCGGTCCAGATCGGCGAGGCGGGTGCGGCCCGGTCAGAGCCAGCTCACGTGCGGCGCGACCAAGAGGTACCCCACGAAGGCCGCGATGTCGAGGATCGTGTGCGCCACCACCAGCGGGCCGGTCCGCTTCCAGCGCAAGAACACGAGGGTGAATACGGCCCCCATGACCGCGTTGCCGATGAAGCCGCCCAGGCCCTGGTACAGGTGATAGGTGCCGCGGAGCGCGGCGTGGGCGAGGACGATCGCCACCGGGCCCCAGGCGAGTTGCTGGAGGCGTGTCACCAGGTAGCCGACGCCGACCACCTCTTCAAGGACGGCGTTCTTCGCGGCGGCGAGGAGGAGGATCGGAACGGCCCACCACACGTCGTTGAGATTGGCGGCGGCGATCGTCACGTTCAAGCCGAGCGCACGGGCCGTGAAATACAGGCCCAGCCCGGGGATGCCGATCGCGGCGGCCAGAACCATGCCGCCGAGGACGTCGAAGCCCGGCCTGGTCTTGTCGAGCCCGATGAGACGGAACGGATTGCCGCGGTCCAGGGCCAGCAGGTGCAGCGCGAGGGCGACCGGGGCGAGCGCGAGGGCGAGGCTCACCAACTGCCGCGTCAGGTCCAGCAGGGGTCGCTCTGCTTCGGCTCGCGCGCTGTTCATCGCGACGGTGGCGTCGGCGAGCCCGCCTGGCTCGGTCAGGGTCGCCACGAAGCTCACGACGGCCCAGATCGCGGAGGCGCCCAGCGAGAGCGCCAGGACGATGACGATTTCGCGCCGGAGGACGGGAGCGGCGAGGGCCGAGTCGTTCGACATAAGGGCCAAGCCTGCCAGAGCCCCATGGGAATTCCCCCTGGTGGTCGCACCTCGTGTGCGACGGCGAACGCGCAGGCGAGCGCAGACTCAACGGTGTAAAGGCGAGGTGCTGTGAACCTCAACCCACTCGGCGACGCTCACCCTCACGGCACCTCGCTTTTTACGCGCACTTTTCCGGTCTGTCAGTCAGCTCCTTGACACTTTCGCTTCCGAGTCAGGTAAGGTTAGCCCAGCCTTACCTGAGAGGGGTCGCCAATGGGAGTCGCATGCGTGGAGGGCCTCACGTGCTGAGTGCCGCCGCCATCGATCTCCAGCGTCTTGAGCTGCGGGAGCTCGTACCGCAGCATCCTTCCTTCCCCGACCTGGCCGCGCCGCTGCGCAGCGCCGCCGACCACGTCGAACGCCACCACGGGCCCCAGCCGCTCATGGGCCTGCGCCCGTGGCTCGACGGCGACACCGTCGAGGGCACCGAGCTGCCCGGCTCGGCCCTGGCCGACGGCAGTCGCATCAAGGAGCTCCTGGCCGATTCGGCGCGCTTGTGGGGCGGCTCGCCGCACGCCTCGGCCGCGCTGGCGTGGAAGACCTACTGCTACTGGGTCGTCGTGCCGGCGGTCCTCGGCTACATCTCCGCGCGGCGCGTTCCGCTGCTGGAGGCCGACAACTTCGTCTTCACCATCGCCGACGGCGAGCCGATGTTCTCCGGCCGCCAGGTCAGCCCGCGGTTCCTCGGACTGCGGGACGACCCGTCGAGCGCTTCCCCCGGCGTCGAGCGTGTCGCCGACGACGCGGCCATGCTCGAGCGGATGCGCGAATCGGTGTTCGAACGCCACCTCGACCCGGTCCTCGAGGCCATCAGGGGCGAGGTGCGCATCGGGCGGCGCACCCTGATGGGCTCGCTGGCCTCGGGCATCGCCTATGCCACCGCCACCTGCTCCAGCGCCGGCCGCGAGCCCGCCGAGGTCGTCGCGAGGCGCCTGCTGGAGGCCTTCGACGTGGCCGAGCTGGTCGATGTGGCCACCGGCGAGGACGGCCGCCTGGTCTATCAGCGCCACACCTGCTGCCTGGCGTTCACCATCGACGGCTGCGGCACCTGCGCCACCTGCTGCGTGCAGACGGAGCAGCGCTGAGCGTTTGGTAGATTTGCGGTTGCCCGGAGGGGTCGCATAGTGGACTAGTGCAGCGGTCTTGAAAACCGCCAGGTCGGTAGCCCCGGCCTCGTGGGTTCGAATCCCACCCTCTCCGCCAGATACGCGTGAGCCGAGAAGAGGCTCGAGAAACGTAAGAGGACTCAGCACCCCGGCACGGTGCTGAGTCCAGGCACCTAGAGTATCTGAATGCCGCAACATGCTTCACTCTCGGGTCGGGATATTCACAAGATCGTTACCCTTGCACACCGGTGCACCGAGGTCGACGACATCGAACCGTTCAACGAGCAGACCACCCTCGCCATGCACCGGCCGGCCTCACCTGAGCTCAAGCATTTCGTTGTGCCCCATGACGAAACCATCATCGGATACGCCCAAGTCGAGGCCGTCGGGGACGGTGCGTCCGCCGAATTGGCGGTCGGTCCGGACCACCGGCGTCGCGGACTCGGCCGCGCGCTGCTCCGCGAGGTGATCGACTCACTTGAGGCACAGATCACGTCTGTGAAGGTCTGGGCGCACGGCGATCTGCCCGCGGCGTCCGCTTTGGCTACTTCGGAGGGTTTTATCCGAGATCGGGTGCTGTTCAAGCTGAGCCGTGACATGGAGGGCTTCGTGTGGCCCTCGGCGTGGCCGTCCCGGACGAGGGGCGACTGGCCTGTGGGCGACGGCCCGGCCCTGAACCTGCCCGAAGGCGTGTCGTTGCGCGCCTTCGAGGTCGGAGCAGACGAGCCGGAGTGGCTGCGGGTCAACGCCGCCGCGTTCGCGGACCATCCCGAGCAGGGCCGCTGGACGATGGAGGACCTGCGGGCCCGCCAGAGGGAGGCCTGGTTCGACCCCGAGGGACTCCTCGTCGCCGAGGACGCCGAAGGGCTGCTGGGCTTCCACTGGACGAAGGTCGAGGGCGGGGTCGGCGAGATCTACGTCCTCGGCGTCGACCCGCGCGCCCAGGGCACGGGCCTGGGAAAGGTGCTGACGCTGGCCGGCCTGGCGCACCTGGCGACGCGCGGCATCCGCCAGGTCGATCTGTACACCGACGAGTCGAACGCCCGGGCGGTCGAGCTGTACCGCTCGCTGGGCTTCGCGATCGTCCGCTCCGACGTCCAGTGGGCGAAGCGACCGGTGTGAGGCCTCAGAGGTGGCTGAGGGCCGCCGACGGGTAGCCCTCCTCGCCGGGCAGCACCAGGCGCGGGTGGTCGTCGTCGGCGCTCAGGCGCGGCAGGATCGGCGACATGTCGCGCTGCTCGGCGGAGGCGAAGACCTCGCCGACGGTGGAGAAGCGGCTCAGTTCGGCGAGCGTGGTGGCCTCGGGCATCGACATCTGCCCGCCGTACTGGCAGACGGCCTGCTCGGGGCCGACCCACGTCGCGTACTCCGGCTCGCGCACGCGGATGCGCGGCTGGAAGCCCTCGGCGAGGGTGGCGACGTAGATCCAGGCGTCGAAGCGGACCGGCTCGTACTCGGGGGTGATCCACCGCGACCAGGCGCGCTGGAGCGCCACCATCGCGCCGGTCTCCTCCTCGACCTCGCGCACGCCGGTCATCGCGACGTCGGGGTCGTCGGGCTTGTGCCGCCCGCCGGGGAAGCCGTAGCGGCTGCCGATCGAGAGGCGCTCGGCGCCGCCGAAGCCCGGCTCGGTGTCGGGCGACCAGCGGTCCTGCACCGACTCCAGCGTCCCGCGGTCGCCCTCGAAGACGACACCGAACGGCTCTTTCGCGGTGTGCCTCAGCAAGAAGACGCGCAGCGGCGCCTCTCTGAGCAGAACCACCGACGCGGCGCGCTCGGGTTCGGCGGGCGCTCCGCGCTCTCTGAGGCGGGCCCGGGCGCGGGCGGCGACCTTGCGGTCTACCGCCCGGAAGTCCCACTTCCCGTAGCGCTGGATGGACATAGCCCCACGCTATCCGAAGCGCGGGGCCAGGCCCAGTGCAATCCGCGAATCTAGAAGATCCAACTGATCGGGAAGTAGAACAGCGCCCCCACCAGTGCCGCGGTGGGGAAGGTGAGGATCCAGGCCATGACGATGGTGCGTGCCACGCCCCACCGGACGGCGCGCTTGCCGCCGGTCGATCCGACGCCCATGATCGAGGAGGTGATGATGTGCGTGGTGGAGATCGGCGCGCCGATGAGGGTGTTGGCGAACAGCACCGAGGAGGCCACCGTCTCGGCGGCGAAGCCCTGCGGGGGGTGCAGGTCGATGATCCGGCGCCCGAGGGTCTTGATGATCCGCCATCCGCCCTGGTAGGTACCGAGGGCCAGTGCGGCGGCCGACACGATGTAGACCCACTCGGGGATGGCGGTGGAGCTGTCCTGGTAGCCGCCGACGTAGAGGGCCAGGACGATGATGCCCATGGTCTTGGCGGCGTCCTGCATGCCGTGGCCGACGGCCATGGCGGCGGCCGAGACGCTCTGGGCGTGGCGGAAGCCGCGGTTGAGCTTGTCGGGGCGGCCGTTGCGGAAGATCCAGAAGACCGCGAGCATCACCAGGAAGCCGAGCGCGAAGCCGACGAGCGGGGAGACCACGGTCGGCAGGGCGACCTTCGTCAGGAAGCCCATCCACAACACGTCGGCGCCGCCGACGAGCCAGCTCGCGACGAGCGTCGATCCGGCGACGCCGCCGAGCAGTGAGTGGGAGGCGGAGATCGGCCAGCCGAACCACCAGGCGACGTAGTTCCAGCCGATGGAGCCGAGGACGCCGGCGATGACGATGATCAGGCCGGTCATGGAGACCGGGAGGTCGACCAGTCCGTCGGCGACGGTCTTGGCGACCGCGCCGCCGAGGTGGGCGCCGATGAAGTTGCCGACCGCGGCCATTGCCAGGGCGGTGCGGGGTTTGAGGGCCCTGGTGGAGATGGAGGTGGCGATGGCGTTGGCGGAGTCGTGGAAACCGTTGGTGTAGGCGAACAGCAGTGCCGCGCCGACCGCGACGAACACCGCTATGAGGTTAGCGTCCACGTCAGGATTCCTTGACGTACACGGCTTCGATCACGTTGCTGACGTGCTCGAAGGAGTCGCAGGCGGCTTCGAGTTCGTCGGCGACCTCTTTGAGCTTCATGACGGTCAGGGTCTCGTATTCACCGGAGTAGAGGCGCACGAGCAGCATGCGGTAGGCGCGGTCGCCGTCGTTCTCGAGGCGGTTGCACTCGACCCAGTACTCCTTCATCGAGGAGTTGAGGCCCTTGAGCTTGGGCATGTAATCGGCCAGGAGGTCGGCCTGGGCGTCGAGCACGGTGATCTGCTCGATCATCTCCCGGGGGATGGCGGGCAGCTCGGACAGGCCGTAGAGGTAGATGAGGTTCGCCGCGGCCTCGACGTGGTCGAGGACGTCGTCGAGTTTGCCGGCCAGCTGGTGCATGTCGTTGCGGTCCATCGGCGTCACGAAGGTGGAGTTGATCTTGTTGAACAGCCGGTGGGTGAGCGTGTCGTTGTCGTGTTCGACGTCGACGAGGCGCTCGGAGATCGATTGGAAGTCGGGCTTGTCGTCACCCAGTTCGGAGAGGATCGTGAGTCCGCGCTTGATGTTCCCTGCGGCCTCGGTGAAGAAGGCATAGAACGCGCCTTCTTGAGGTTTCAGCGAGAAACGCACTGGGCACCTCGATCTTTCAGTCGTCGGTATGTCCTCACTGTACCGATCTGGTAGCAGGAGGGGTGGAATTCGTCCAGCCGAAGGTAACATCAGGGTGAACAGAACCCAATAGCTCGCATGATGCTGTGTGCAGGTACACGTAACCGCTTTAAGCTGGGGTTACACATCAATTCACTATGAATTCACCAGTTGTTCACCTTTAGACGGCGGCCGATATCGGGCCCTCAATCGGTGGGGCCCTCCGCAAGTCGCCCGAGCGCACCGACGACGGCGTCGGACTTCGTCGTGTACCACATGGGCGGCAACGAATCTCGCAGAAATCGCCCGTAGGAGCGGCTGGTCTCCAACCGCGAGTCGAGGATCGCGACGACGCCGCGGTCGGTCGTGCGGCGGATCAGCCGCCCGGCCCCCTGCGCGAGTCGGATGGCCGCGGCCGGCACCGAGACCTCGCTGAAGCCCGAGCGCCCGTCCTTGTCGGCGGCCTCGGATCGGGCGGCGGTGAGCGGCTCGGTCGGGCGCGGGAACGGAATCCGGTCGACCACGACCAGACGGCACGTCATGCCCGGCACGTCGACGCCCTGCCACAGGCTCATGACGCCGAGCAGGCACGTCGACTCCTCCTCCTTGAAGCGCTTGACGAGGCTCCCGAGCGTCTCCTCGCCCTGGAGGAGGACGTCGAAGTCGACGTGGGACCGCAGCAGCTCGGCGGCGGCCTCGGCCGCGCGCTTGGAGGAGAACAGGCCGAGCGCCGCGCCCCGGCTGGCCTCGACCAGGCGCAGCAGCTCCTTGCCGGCCTCCTCGGACAGGCCCGAGGCCGTCGGCCGCGGCAGGCCGGAGGCGACGTAGAGGATGCCCTGCTTGCGGTAGTCGAACGGCGAACCGACGTCGAGCGAGTGCCAGTCCTCGCCCTCCTTCGGCAAGCCCAGGCCGCGGGCGACGGTGTCGAACTTCCCGCCGAGCGTGAGCGTGGCGGAGGTGGCGATGACGGTGCGCTCCTCGTAGAGGCGCTCGGAGAGCAGCCCGCCGACCGACAGCGGCGCGGCCACCAGCTGCGGGCCCTTCGGCTCGGACCAGATCACGTCCTCGGCCGACGGCGCGACGCAGCGCCCGGCGGTCGTCTGCGTTTCGGTGAGGCCCGCCTTCAGCTGCTGCGTGCTCAGCTGCTTCTTCGTCTCGGCGTCGAGGGTGCCCATCAGGGTGGTCGCCTTGACGCAGGCGCTGTTGATCAGATGGAGCGACTCGACGAGCGGCGCGGGCAGTTCCTCCGTGAAGCGGCGCTCCCCGGTCATGTTCAGGGCGTTCTCCAGCGCGTCGGCGGCCTCGCGCAGCTGCTCGGCCGCGTCGGCGTCGATCAGGCGCCGGCCGCGCTGGGCCAGCCAGCGCAGACGTGCGGGGCTCAACTCGGCCCGGGCCGCCGAGGTGACGCGGTCGACCAGTTCGTGCGCCTCGTCGACGATGAGGACGGTGTGCTCGGGCAGGACCGTGCGGCCGTGCATCATGTCGATCGACAGCAGCGCGTGGTTGGTGACGACGATGTCGGCCTCGCGGGCGCGTCCCCGGGCCAGTTCGGCGAAGCAGTCGGCGCCCTGCGGGCAGTTGTTCGCGCCGACGCATTCGGTGGCGGAGGTCGAGCCCTGGCGCCAGGCGCGGTCGCTCACGCCCGGATCGAGGTCGTCGCGGTCGCCGGTGTCGGTGTCGTTCGCCCACTCGAACAGCCGCTGCACCTGCTTGGCGAAGGACTTCTGCTGCCCGGCCCACTTGAGCTCCTCGGTGCCCTCGAGCGCGCCGTCGTCCTCGTCCTCCTCGCCTGAGAGCTTGCGCTTGCAGATGTAGTTGTGGCGGCCCTTGAGCAGCGCGAACGTGGGCTTGCGCCCGAGCACGGGCGCGACGGCCTCGACCAGGCGCGGCAGGTCAACCGCGACGAGCTGGTGCTGGAGCGCCAGGGTGGCGGTGGAGACGACGACCGTCTCGCCCGCCGCGAGCGCGGCGCACAGGTACGCCAGCGACTTGCCGGTGCCGGTGCCGGCCTGGACGAGCAGGTGGCGGCCCGAGGCGATCGTCTCGGCGACGGCCTCGGCCATCTGGCGCTGGCCCTCGCGGGGCTGCCCGCCGGGTGTGGCGGCGACGGCCGCGTCGAGGACTTCCAACGCTGTCGTCACGACGTCGCCACCGCTTCCTCTCCGGCGTCGGCTTCGGCCTCGCGCGCCTCGATCGCGCGCTGCCTGGCGTGGAAGCGGTTGAGGGCGAGGACCGTGCCGTTGACGATGGCCAGCAGCGGGACCGCGATGAGCGCGCCGACGATCCCGAACGCGAAGCCGCCGGCGGTGACGGCCAGGACGATCGCGAGCGGATGGAGTTTGACCGCTCGGCTCATGAGCACCGGCTGGAGGAGGTTCGACTCGATCTGCTGGACGGCCAGCACGATGCCGAGCACCAGCAGGGCGTTGACCAGGCCGTTGTCGGTGCCGACGAGGGCCACGACGACGGCGACCGCGCCCGAGACCGTGGCACCGACGATCGGCACGAAGGCGCCGAGGAACACCAGCGCCGCCAGCGGCAGGGCGAGCGGGATGTTGAGCAGCCACAGGCCCAGTCCGATGAAGACCGCGTCGACGGCCGCGACGATGATCATCATCCGCATGTACTGCACGAGCGTCTGCCAGCCTGCGCCACCGGCGTAGCGCAGCGGCTCGCGCGCGGCGCGGGGCGCCATGCCGGTCAGGAAGTGCCAGATCTTGTTCCCGTCGCGCATGAAGAAGTACGTGGTGAACAGCACCAGGAACAGGCCGGTGAAGAAGTAGCCGATGCCCGAGGCCGTCGAGCCGGCGATGTCCAGGCCGCTTTGGACGAGCGTGTCCTGGTTCTCGCGGAACCAGTCGCCGATATTGGCCTGGACATTGGCGAGTATCTCGGCCATGTCCTCGCCGTCGAGGCCGTACGGCCCGCGCTCCAGCCACTCCTGCGCCTGGTTCAGGCCCTGTGTGATCTGGTCGTAGAAGTCCTGGATGCCATCGATGAACTGCACCACCACGAAGGTGAGCACCGCGGCGACGACGGCGAGCCCGGCCACGAGCACGAGGATCGAGGCGAGGGACCGGTTCCAGCCGTGGCGGATCAGCGAGCCGGCCACGGGTTGGAGCATCGCCGCCAGCAGGAACGATACCGCCAGCGGGATGACCACGACCGCGACGTGGCTGAGCAGCCACAGCACGCCCCAGATGGCGACCGCGATGACCAGCAGGCGCCACGACCAGGCGGCGCCGACGGCCAGACCGACGGGGACGTAGCGGCGCTCTGGTGACGCGCCGTCCGCGGTCTCGGAGATCTCCGGGGGCGCGCCGTCCGCTGGGGGCATCGCCTCGTCGTCGGGGAGGTCGTCGTCAGACTGCTCGGCATGTCCGGCGCTCGGCTTGAGGCGCATGCCGATCCACAGTCGTCTCGCTCGTTCGGTGGTGCGGCGGAAGCGGCTCACGTTGTCTCCAAACGACACTAAATCACGGCTCCGCAAGCGTCGCCGCGGACGCGGGTGTGACGTCATCAGTACGGTACCGGTTCGATGCGACTCCGAACAGGCTGACCATGGCGTGGCCGAGCACAAAGCGGCGATGCTCACGCTGCGGGCCCGCCTCGAGCGGGCGGTAGGCTCCGATGTTGTGACCGATACACCGTTGGACTCAGCGACCGGGCTGCCGATCCGGCTGCTGCACGACCGGCTCCTGGTGCGACAGGACCCCGAGACCGAGCGCCGCTCCTCCGGCGGCATCGTCATCCCCGCCACCGCCGTCATGGGCCGGCGTCTGGCGTGGGCCGAGGCCGTCGGCGTCGGCCCGCTCGTGCGCTCCGTCGAGGCCGGCGACCGCGTGCTGTTCGACCCCGAGGAGAAGGCCGAGGTCGAACTCCAGGGCCACCTGTACATCCTCATGCGCGAGCGCGACATCCACGCCGTGGCCGCCAAGCGCGTCGACGACAGCGACACGGGGCTGTACCTCTGATGCGCGTCGCGGTCCTCGGACTCGGCCTCATCGGCGGCTCGGTCGCTCTGGCGCTCAGCGAGAAGATGCGCGGCACCGACCACGAGATCATCGGCTACGACCCCGACCCCGAGGTCCGCTCGGCCGCGGCCGAGCGGTTCACCGCGGCCGCCGACCCCGAGGAACTGCTCGACACCGACATCGCGGTCGTGGCGACACCGTACAAGCACATCGAGTCCGTCGCCCGGGACGTGCTGCCCGCCGGCGGCTACCGCGGGCTGATCACCGATGTGGCCTCCGTGAAGGCCACCGTCCGCCGGCGCTTCCGCGACCATCCCCGGTTCGTCGGCGGTCACCCCATGGCGGGCAAGGAGACGGCGGGGTTCGCCTCGGCCGAGCCCGGCCTGTTCACGGGGCGCACATGGGTGCTGTGCATCGAGGAGGAGACCGAGCTGCGCGACTGGGTGGCGCTGGCGCGCTTGTGGATCGGCGTCGGCGCGACCGTGGTGCCGACGACCGCCGCCGCCCACGACGCGGCCGTCGCGAAGTCCTCGCACCTCGAGCACCTCGTGGCCGCCGCGCTGACGGTGAACGCGGCCGACCCGCTGACCCGGACCCTGGGGGCCGGCTCGTTCCGGGACGCCACCCGCGTCGCCGCGAGCGCGCCCGACCTCGTCGAGGGCATGGTCGCCGGGAACCGGCTCGGGGTGCTCGAAGCGCTGCGCGGGTTCGACCAGGCTCTGAACACGGCCCGGACGGTGATCGCTCGCTCGGCGACGACCGATCTCCAAGGCCCGGACGGTCCCCTGCGGGGCTGGCTGTCGCAGGCGAGGGAACTGCGCGATTCGTGGCCTCCCGAGGCGGGTGAGGCGGAGCGGATCACGATCACCCGCGAGGGCCTGCTGGCGCTCGGCGAGGCGGGCGGTTGGGTGGAGTCCGTACAGGACAAGGAGGTCGCCACCGTCCGGCGGCCTCGCGTAAAGTCCACCTCATGAGAAAAATCGATCAGATCGCCGACAAGTACGTCGACGATGTCTTGGCGCTCAGCCCCATGACCGCGACCTACCTGGGCGTGTCCGGCTCCGATCACCTGCTCGACGACCTCTCTCCGGCCGGGAGCACCGAGCAGGCCGATCTGGCCCGCCGGGCGATCCGCGACGTCGAGGCGACCGAGCCTGTCGACGAGCGCGAGCGCATCGCCAAGGAGGCCATGCTCGAGCGGCTGCGGCTCCAAGTCGAGCGCTACGACGAGGGCGACACCTACCTCTCCCTGAACGTCCTGACCTCCGGCGTGCACGATGTGCGCCAGATCTTCGACCTCATGCCGACCGAGGGCGAGGAGGCGGCCGGGAACATCGCGCAGCGCCTCGCGGCGGTCACCGATGCGTTCACCCAGTACACCGAGACGCTGCGCGCCGAGGCCGCCGCCGGGCGCGTCGCGTCCAAGCGGCAGGTGCTCGAGGTCGCGAAGCACTGCGACAACTGGAACGGCGCGAACGGCGACGACTTCTGGGCCGGTCTGATCAACCGCGTCACGGTCGACGGCGAGCCGATCACCACGGGGAAGCTGAAGATCGACCTGGGCAACGGCGCCTCCTTGGCGCGGTGGGCCACGACGAAGTTCGCGAAGTTCCTGCGCGAGGAGCTCGCCCCGCAGGCACCTGAGAAGGACGCCGTGGGCCGCGACAGGTACTCGCGGGCCTCGCGGTACTTCATCGGCGCCGAGATCGACCTCGCCGAGACGTACGAGTGGGGCTGGACCGAGTTGGCGCGCATCGAGGGCGAGATGGCGGCCGTGGCCGAGGCCATCAAGCCGGGCGCGTCGCTGGAGGAGGCCATCGCCCACCTCGACGCCGACCCCGAGCAGAACGTCGCCGACAAGCACGCCTTCCGCGACTGGATGCAGGAACTGGCCGACCGCACCATCGCCGAGCTGGCCGACAAGCACTTCGACATCCCCGAGCCGATCCGGCGCATCGAGTGCATGATCGCGCCGACCGAGGACGGGGCGATCTACTACACCGGACCGAGCGAGGACTTCTCACGTCCCGGCCGGATGTGGTGGTCGGTGCCGAGCGGCCAGGAGATGTTCTCCAAGTGGCGCGAGGTCACCACCGTCTACCACGAGGGCGTCCCGGGACACCACCTCCAGATCGGACAGACGCAGGCGCGCTCCGAGCTGCTCAACCGCTTCCAGCGCACCATGGTCTTCTCCTCGGGCCACGCCGAGGGCTGGGCGTTGTACTCCGAGCGCCTCATGGACGAACTCGGCTACTACGACGAGGACCCGGCCGGCAGGCTCGGGATGCTCGACGGGCAGGCGTTCCGCGCCGCGCGCGTCGTCGTCGACATCGGACTGCACTGCGAGTTCGCGATCCCCGCCGACAACCCGTTCGGCTGGCGGCCGGGCGAGCAGTGGGACGCGGACAAGATGTTCGAGTTCATGCGCGCCCACTGCCGCATCGAGGACGACATGCTCCAGTTCGAGTGCAATCGCTACCTCGGCTGGGCCGGCCAGGCGCCGTCGTACAAGGTCGGCGAGCGACTGTGGATGGCCGCCCGCAACGATTACGCGGCCCGCAAAGGCGCCGACTTCAGCCTGAAGCAGTTCCACACCGACGCGCTCAACCTCGGTTCGATGGGCCTCGACCCCTTCGCCGAGGCGCTCGGACGCATCTGAGCGAGCCTGCGGCA